>JASLML010000009.1 GCA_030746535.1 Fidelibacterota bacterium | reverse complement strand
TCTTGTGGGATTGCTGTTAGCTATTACCGTGACCAAAATGATGTTAGTTGCAATGGTCTATATGCATTTGAAATATGAGACCAAAACATTGCGTCGGCTGCTTTTTTTACCGATCCCATTGGCATTGTTTTTCTTATGGGGAGTGGTTTATGATCTATCTTTTTCATGGACATTCTAATATATGAAAAAATTGGTATTAATTATTTCATTTACCGGCAGTATCATTTATTCATGTCCGTATTGTGCTGCAGGTGATACGATTGGAAGTTCACTTTCAGTTTATGTACCGCTGGCAAGCATAATTATCATTCCATTTATATTATCAGCTTTATTTATCTATGTAACCAAAAAACAGAAATAAGATGATTGAAGGAATAATCCTGTGGTTGTAAAATCCGGCTTCATGTTATACTCAAAATCTGCAGAATATGCTATCCAGGCCATGATCTATTTGGCCGAGCACCAAACCGGAAAACCCATCATGATCCGGAAGATCGCAGAAGATTATGGTATACCCTATCAATTTTTAGCCAAGATCATGCAGATACTGGTAAAGTATCGGCTGATAAAAACAACCCGGGGCAGAACTGGCGGTGTTCAGCTTGCGAAAGATCCCAAGGAAATATATCTGAATGATATCATTCACGCCATTGATGGAATTCCGCCGGAACAAGAAATATGCGTTGTTGGATTGGACCTTTGTTCAAATGATGTACCGTGCCCTTTGCACGACCAGTGGAAACCGATCCGGGCTCAATTACGAGATATGCTGGCTTCGGAACCGCTGGATGACCTTGCAAAACGGGTGATAGATAAACGAAATATAATGAGCTCGAAACCGTGAAATTTTCTATGAATTATTTGGGCAATTCTATTCCATAGAATTATATTCGCGCTCTTGTTTTAGAGCAATTGTAATCAATTAAACCCTTTTCAGAATTAGCTAGAGGATAAGACATCAGTACCCACGACCACGTGCCGGAACCCTTTTGGCGTAAATACATATTTTCCCAGGATCATAAAGTAATCGGTATCCAGTACGGACTGACAGCTCTTGCGTTCCTGTTCTTCGGATTCTGCCTGATGATGATCATGCGCTGGCAGCTTGCCTATCCAGAGACTCCCGTTCCGCTTATCGGTGAATTCCTCTGGGAAAACGGAATTCTTTTGCCGGAAGTATATAATTCTCTCGGTGCCATGCACGGCACCATCATGATCTTTTTGGGCGTGGTTCCGCTGGCAGTCGGTGCTTTCGGCAACTATTTCGTACCACTTCAAATCGGGACCATCGATATGGCATTTCCGAAACTGAATATGACCAGCTACTGGTCCTATTTTGTCGGCGGCGTTATCATGGTTGCGAGCTTTTTTACACCGGAAGGCGCAGCACGGTCCGGATGGACATCGTACCCACCTCTTGCAGATTTTGAGCCGGGACAGACACTTTGGCTTATTGGAATGGTTTTCCTGATTACGTCATCGCTACTTGGGTCAATTAATATCATTGTTACCATCGTTCAGCTTCGGGCACCGGGGCTCACATGGATGCGCCTGCCGTTTTTTGTCTGGACGCAGCTTGTTACATCCTTTTTGCTCGTTCTAGCGTTTCCGCCGTTGGAAGCGGCAGCTGTACTCCAATTGATGGACAGGGTAGTTGGAACGAGTTTCTTTCTACCAAGCGGCTTAGTTGTTTCGGGTGAAATAATATCAGCGACAGGCGGGGGAAGTCCGCTCCTGTGGCAGCATCTCTTTTGGTTCCTTGCGCATCCAGAAGTGTATGTGCTGATTTTACCTGCAATGGGTATCGTTTGCGAAGTGATTGCAAATAATACACGGAAACCGATCTGGGGATACAAATCACTTGTGTATGCCGCGATTTTTCTGGGATTCATGTCATTTATCGTGTGGGCGCACCACATGTTCATGACGGGAATGGGCGCAACCATGAGCGCATTTTTTCAGACGACCACAATGATAATTTCCATACCGTCCGTCATTATTTTAACAGCATTCTTTTTGTCCCTTTGGGGCGGCTCTATACGCTATAACACGCCGATGCTGTTTGCTCTGGCTTTTCTGCCTATGTTCGGGATAGGCGGCCTTACAGGACTGCCGTTGGGCCTTGCCGCATCAGATATTTCTCTGCACGACACCTATTATGTTATCGGACACTTTCACTATGTCGTTGCGCCGGGAACGATCTTTGCGCTGTTTGCAGGCATATATTATTGGTTTCCTAAAATGACGGGCCGGAAAATGAATGAAACGCTTGGCAAGCTGCACTTCTGGCCATCACTTATATTTATGAACGGAATATTTTTACCGATGTTTATTCAGGGCTTGGCGGGGATTTCCCGCCGGCTTTGGGACGGCGGAGCCATATATTCACACGCAGCTGATACGCTCTGGCTGAATGAGGTAATGTCTGTGTCCGCATGGCTGCTTGGTCTTATCCAATTTGTATTTATTGTGAATTTCTTTTACAGTATGAAAAAAGGCGAAAAAGCCGGACGCAACCCGTGGGATGCCACGACACTGGAATGGGTGGCGCCGTCGCCGCCGATAGCACACGGCAATTTTGAAAGCGATATTGAAGTCCACCGCAGTGCCTACGAATACAGCGTCCCCGGAAGAAAACGAGATTTTACTCCGCAGACCGAACCTAAAAAGAGTGACAATTAATGGAAATTCCGTATACCGTTAAAGAGCGTCCCGACACCGGGCTGAATAATTCCAAACTGGGAATCTGGCTCTTCCTTGCTTCCGAAGTTATGCTGTTTGGCGGACTCTTCTCAGCCTACGTATTTCTAAGATTGGGCGCTCCGGAAGGCGCGTTTCACGAATGGGGCAAAGAATTAAACGTTCCGCTGGCAACATTAAATACCATGGTGCTGATTACCTCAAGTGTGACCATGGTTATGTCCTGGGCATCACTGAAAATGAACGATTTCAAAAAGTATAAGCTGTATATGGGGCTTACCCTGCTGTGTGCGGTGATTTTTCTTATTGTCAAATACTTCGAATACACGGCAAAATTTGACCATCACCTTTATCCGAGTACAAACACCTTCTTGGCGATTTACTTTACTTTGACAGGTCTGCATGGACTTCACATTATCGGAGGTATGATCGTGATGACATATTTCTGGCTGCCTGCCGGAAACAAAATGTGGCATTCGGAACCGGAACATTTTGCAAACAGGATTGAAATCGCCGGACTCTACTGGCACTTTGTGGACTTGGTGTGGATCTTTCTTTTCCCGATACTTTACCTTTTATAGATCATGAGCGGACACGATAATACAGACATTCAAAGCCACGTGCGCACCTATATGATGGTGTTTGGCGCACTGGCGATCCTGACTGTTTTGACCGTTGGCGCTTCTTACCTCGAGGTAACATCCGGCGAATCCATTTTTATTGCGCTGATTATTGCATCCGTTAAGGGATCGCTTGTAGCGAGCTATTTTATGCATTTGATTTCAGAGCGGGCGATGATTATCAACATTCTTCTCCTCACGATCGCATTTTTCTTTGTGCTGATGTTTTTACCATTAATGACAGCCACAGATGCTGCAACCATTCTGTGATGATTTCCTTGAAATCATTCCACCTCTTTTTCATCGCCTTATCCATTGTGCTAACAATTGGATTTGGCTATTACGAATTATCTGGCTTTGCGAATAATGGTTCTGTGCTGCTTGCAGGATTATCATTGGCTGCAGGATTGGGATTGGCTGTCTATGGAATCAAAGTCTATCAAAAATTCAAAACGATCTGATGATTGCAAAGATTATATCCATAACCCTTGTATTTTTTCCGTCCGCCGTTTTTGCCTGTGCAACCTGTTTCGGCGCACCGGACGATCCTGCAACAAACGGGATGAACTGGGCAATCATCACGTTGCTCGGTGTGACGGGAGGCGTGCTGGCTGCAGTGGGGTCCGCCATCATGAAACTCAAGAATAAAGCGCGCAATTATTCCAGCGAAACGGAATCGGATGATGCTGAGGATAAATCATGATTGAATGGCTGCAGGCACTTGGCCTTCCGATCGATGCATCCGCTGACGGGTTTGCCATTGATGAAATTTTAGGACTGGTCCATTGGCTGATGCTTATCCTATTTATCGGATGGGGCGCTTTCTTCATTTATTCGCTGATTCGCTTCCGCCAAAAACGTAATCCTGTTGCCGATCATGACGGAGTCAAATCCCATTTTTCTTCTGTCCTGGAACTGGCGGTTGCTATTATTGAAATGGTGCTGCTTGTTGGGTTTGCAATTCCTATTTGGGCAAGCAGGGTCAACGATGTGCCAGAATCGTCGGAAGCCGTCCATGTGCGAATGGTAGCACAGCAGTTTGCATGGAATATCCATTATCCCGGCCCAGACGGAATCTTTGGAGCATCATCGTTGGAATTGATCGATGAAGAAGTCAACCCCATCGGATTGGATCGTTCATCTCCGGGAGCAGCGGATGATATTGTTACCATCAATCAGCTTCATATTCCTGTCAACGAGCGAATCCGTATAGATTTATCTTCAAAAGATGTAATACACAGTGTCAACCTTCCGGAATTTCGCGTCAAGCAGGATGCTGTTCCCGGAATGGTAATTCCGATGCATTTTGAAGCATCCATGACGACAGAAGAATTCCTTGAGACTCTGAAAGGAACCGCACGGGACACGCTTCCAGACATCGAAAAAGGATTCCAAATCGCCTGCGCTCAGCTTTGCGGACTCGGACATTACAGGATGAAGGGATATCTTACCGTTCATGATGAAGCCGGATTTCAGGATTGGCTCGCAGATCAGGCGGAATATCTTGAAGCGGAAGGCGACGATGACTGGGATGATGATGACTGGTAAACTCCGTTCATCAATCCTCTTGTAATATCACATGAACCACAGCCAACCATGGCTGCGCTGGTTTTCCAAACTGGTAGTTATTTCAACGCTCGGTCTTATCTTTGCCGGCGCTCTTGTTAAAAGCCATGAAGTAGGACTGTCTGTCCCGGATTGGCCGACAACCTACGGCAAACATATGTTCACATTTCCGTTTTCCGATATGGTTGGAGGAATCTTTTACGAACATCTGCATCGCCTGATTGCGACTGCGATCGGTCTGATGACCATCGTGCTTGCTGTCGGGCTTGGTTTCTCTGATCGTCCCGCTTGGCTTAAAAAACTCGGCTACACTGCTTTGGGTGCAGTGATTCTTCAGGGAATGCTCGGGGGGATTACCGTCCTGTATTTTTTACCGCCTGCGGTTTCGATTTTTCACGGAATGCTCGCTCAGGGATTTTTGGTCATAACGGTGATTATCGCATATATGCTTTCCTCTGAACGGGAAAAAAGAATTGGAAAAACATCACAAGATTCCCGGTCCATACTTCGTCCGGCATATTTGTTTGCCGGGGCAGTTGTGGTCCAGCTGTTTTTGGGAGCGCTGATGCGGCACACAGGATCGGGATTGGCGATTCCTGACTTCCCAACGGTCGGCGGCGGATGGCTCCCCATGTTTGATGCAGCATTTATGGACCGCATCAATGAATTCATGTTCGATAATGATTTCAATACGGTTTCTTTAAGCCAAGTGTGGATGCACTATTTACACAGGGTAGGTGCTTTGGCAGTTTTAGTGTTCTCAGGATATTTTCTCGTCTCAATATTTAAGGATGGCAATACATCGTTATATTCATCCGGATTTGGAATTGCTGTGGTTATCCTTATGCAAATTGCTTTAGGCGCAGCAGCAATATGGTCTTTCAGAAATCCGATAATTACAAGCCTGCATGTGGTAAATGGGGCTGCTTTGCTATTACTTACGGCATTAACCATTCTCCGTATTAGGCCGATACCGCATTCATGAAAAAACAACCTCAAGCCGCAAAAAGCAAAATTGGAGCGTATTTGGAATTATCCAAACCGCGCATTTTATCATTGGTGCTTGTTTCAACGGTGATCGGATTTGTGATGGGATCAGACAGCAGCATCAG
Organism: Fidelibacterota bacterium; assembly: GCA_030746535.1. Lineage (GTDB taxonomy): Bacteria > Fidelibacterota > Marinisomatia > Marinisomatales > TCS55 > JAAZYX01. The sequence continues at coordinate 35,556 of JASLML010000009.1, read as the reverse complement.
CTGGATCCAGTTGGGATGGACGCTTTTTGGTACGGGATTGACGGCAGCAGGCGCCGGAGCGCTGAACCATTATTTTGAACGGAACTACGATACCTTGATGGAACGGACAAAAAACCGTCCCATTCCAGCCGGTATTTTATCGCCTGCGGAAACGCTTTTGTTCGGGACAGTCCTTGTATTAATCGGAAGTGCAATTCTTGTGATGATGATCAATCCGCTCACGGGTTTTTTATCCATTTTGACTGCATTCCTGTACAATTTGGTGTACACACCACTGAAACGGATGACGTGGCTAAATACATCCATCGGTTCCATTCCCGGTGCGCTTCCGCCGCTTGGCGGATGGGCGGCGGCAACCGGATCGCTGGACAGCGGCGCCTGGATTCTGTTTGCCATTCTTTATTTGTGGCAGCATCCGCATTTTTACGCCATTGCATGGATGTGCCGGGAAGATTACAGCAAAGCGGGATTCCGGATGCTTCCTGTTCTTGAGCCGGATGGGAAACGCACCATGCGGCAGGTATTTTGGCATCTTTTTCTTTTGATCCCGATTTCTGTGCTTCCCTACATCAGCGGAATGATGGGCGGCGTATATGCCGTAGGTGTGCTTTGCCTGGCGTTTGGCTTTCTTGCCTCTGCCGTGCCGCTTGCAAGATCGCTGACAGATTCGGCGGCTTTGATGCTCCTGAAAGCATCGGTATATTATTTGCCCGCACTTCTGTTTCTAATGATAATTGACAGGACCATTTCATGAACGACACATTTAAAAAAATCACTTTTGCTGTTTTCGGTTTGATCATTTTGCTCGCCGGTGTGAGTTATATGGTTCAAAATCAAAAACCTCTTCCCGTTTTAGGAATGCTTCCGGAATTTTCCCTGACCAATGCTACCGGCGATCAGATTGGACTTGATGACCTGAAAGGCAAAGTTTGGGTGGCGGATTTTATTTTTACCACATGTGCCGGCCCGTGCCCGGTGATGAGTATGCACATGGCAAAACTGCATAAGGAATTTGAAGATGATAAAAAAATACGCATGGTGTCTGTTTCGGTCAATCCGGATTACGATACGCCCGAAGTTTTAACGGAATATGCTAAACGGTACGAAGCCCGGACAGACCTGTGGTACTTTCTGACAGGATCCTACGAAGCCATCCAGTCGCTCATAGCGGACGGATTCAAAATGGGCGACATGGAAGAAATCGTATTCCACAGCACGAAATTTGCCCTCGTGGACGGTGAAGGACAAATCAGAGGCTATTACACGGGAACAGAACCGGAAGAAATGGAAGTCCTTCGAAAAGACATTGCTAAACTTGCGGATCGGTTAAAATGAAATCGCCTGAAACAGATGCTTTTTGGCTCCGGATTATTTACATCATTTCGGCAGTGATTGTTTTGGCGGTTGCCTTTCTGATTCTTGGTCCACGACCGGAAGGTATGGAAGGAATACTGGATGTTTCAGGTCTTCCGAAAGTGAATGCTTTGCTGAATTCCATTACCACTATGCTGCTGATTGCAGGATGGATTCTGATTAAACAAAAGAAACGGGAATTGCACAAAAAGGTGATGCTGAGTGCATTTGGATTTTCTTTTGCATTCTTGGCCACTTACGTTATTTACCATTGGTTCAAAAGCGGGCCGAAACCGTACGAAGGCGGATTCCCGGAAATGTATTATTTCATTCTCATTTCACATATCATTTTAGCCGCAGTCATTGTTCCCCTTGCGCTGATCACCCTTTACCGCGGATGGGCGTCCCAGCTTCCAAAGCACCGGAAAATTGCAAAAGTTACTCTTCCGCTTTGGCTCTACGTATCCGTTACGGGTGTATTGATCTACGGCATGCTTTACCTCTGATATGGATTTTATCCCAAAGGATATCGAAGAATACTGCCTCGCGCATTCGGCATCTGAATCGGATTTTTTCCAAAGACTGTCTGATGAAACCTACCAAAAGGAAGAAGTTCCGAAGATGCTGTCCGGGCCGATGGTTGGCAATTTTCTTCAATTGCTGGTTCGGGTTATTCAGCCAAAGCTTGTTTTGGACATCGGCACATTTACTGGCTACTCTGCATTAAAATTGGCGGAAGCGCTTAGAGAAGACGGCAAGGTGAAAACATTTGATATTGAAGAGAGGGGCCTGGCGAAAGCTTTTATCGCTGAAGCGCCCTATGGAAACCGGATAGATTTTATCATCGGGCCGGCTCTAGAATCATTATCCGAGATTCATGATACCGTTGATTTGGTGTTTATTGATGCCGACAAACCAAATTACCTGAACTATTATAAACGGTCATTCGAATTATTGCGAAAGGGCGGTGTCATTGTTCTTGATAATATGCTGTGGTCCGGTGATGTGTTGAATCCCAGTGATGAAGATTCAATAGCTCTTGCTGAAACTAATGCCATGATTCAAGCCGATGATAGAGTGATCAACCAACTGCTGCCGCTAAGAGACGGCTTGATGATCGCCCAGAAAATTTAACCAGCCCGTATATCCACCTTTTCTTTGATGGGAAGCACCAAACCGCCAAACCGGCTGTCTATGGTGAATCCGATTTTGTAAAAAAGATCAGAATGCATAAAGCCGACGGTCAGATGTGAGAAGAACCTGCTGTGCAGGCGGAAAACAAGTTCATCGATCAGGCGGATGCTGAGGCCTTTTCCGCGGAATTCCGGGGCGATAACAACTTTTTCCAAGTGTGCGATATCTTGCGTTACCGGACGCCAAAATACGCCTCCTGCAAGTTTGTCATCCATCGTAAGCAATAGAACAAATTCATGATCCTGTTTGAACGGTACAAAAATATCAGATTCCTTAAGATACGCATTGAAACGGGCAATTTCTTTGGGGCGGACGGGAGGACGCACGGCATACTGAACACCTTCGTTATCATTGATGAGAACTTTAAGATCCAGCCTCCCGGAAGTTTTGCCTTCCTGCGAAACCAGCTCAGCAAAGTCCCCGGAACCAACGTGCTCAAACACCAGCCTCGTCAGGAAAAATTGATCTTCCTTTTTCGCCGTCCCGGTTTTGTAAATTTTTTGAAGGCTTTCAGTCAGATCAGATTCGGAGATATGGTGTTTGCGTGTTTCCTGCGCCAGTCGCTCAAGCTGGATTTTCAAATTTTCATGGCTGTCCTTAAAACACGTCATCAGGAAGAACCGAAGCCGAATGCTTGGATCTTCCTGCAATAGGTCGGCAAGGCGATAGTCGCGGTAAAGTTCCAGGATGATTTCGCTTTTCGCCTCGGCGGAAGCGTCGGGATTCAGATGAATCCAGCGTTCGTACCGCATCGTGGCGAACACAAATTTCTTCGGTAATATACCGCTCGTTTCCACTTCATCAATAAAATCTGAAATGATAGGTCGTGAAAGTCCGCCGTCCGCTTCAGACGGAAGATCATTCTTCAGCGTTCTCAGCATTTCAAGGCCGCGCTCAACTCCGAACACTTCCAGCACAACCGTTAGTATAACTTCCCAGTCCGCCATCATGCTCAACCCTTCAAATTCTTTCTCAGTATTCCCGATAAAATTTTCTGTATAACTGTGCACGAGTGCAAAAAGAGAATTTGTTTCGGTCAGAGATGCCATTGTTTCAATATATCCTCCATCGGAGTAATCATGCTCAGGAATAATGAATTGTTCCGGTTTTGGATTCGGAAGTGCCAGCCTGCAGCCCGACCGCCTCCATATTTCCAGCGAAAGCTGTGCGCCAGTCCAAATGTAATGAAACCATCGCATCTGCCACCGGTCTACCGCTGTTTTAGCGGCAATGTCCTCTCTGTGCCGTAAGAGTAAGTCTTGCACGGTCGGCTGGCTGGAAAATGCCTCCGTGTACATTAAGAATTTCGGATAATATCCAAACAGGAGCCTTCCGCAGGCATTCTTATTCAGCGTCGAGCCTGAGAGTGCCATGGCGTGGACATGATTTTTTATTTCGTCTTCTTCGGAAGAGTCAAAACGGTGGATAATAAAATTGAACGGAGCATCTTTTTCCGGACGGATGAGAATTCTGAAACCCTTGCCAAAAGATGCCGGCTCGTATTCGCTCACCCAAATTCCGTCCTTGGGGATACTTTCCATCGGAACAGGGTCGCGGTTTGAAAGCACCGCAGCTTCCTGAATCATTGGTGATTTTTCCAATGCTTCTGCGATGGAAGATTGGGCTGATGGACCAATCCCCGCATCAAAAGAAAGTATTTCGGCCCAGTCAAGTGCTTCACCGGAATGCCGATCGGTAAATTTACCGGGGTTTTTCGGTAATGTATTTAAGAAGCTTTTTTCGAGTTTTCGCAGTGCAATACCGGAACTGTCCCGGATTCCTGCAGGAAGAAAGGTTTGATTCCAGCTGCTAAGTTCCGATCGAAAGTATAGGAAAAGGTCCGGCCGGTGTGATCCGAAATCTGCAATAAGAGAAAAAATGGTTTTGACCCATTCCGCTGCGAATCCTTTGCATGTTTCGGGGTGCGTCTTGTAATCCTGAATCAATTCCAGAAAAGCGCGGATATGGTCAACATCCATTCGTAAAGCATCAAATACAACGGCGTCTTTTTTATTCTCAGCATGTGCAAATGCATATGTATTCATGGAAATTTCCGCAAATGCTTTCGGACTTGTAAATCCAATGGCAAGATCAAGCATTGCGCTCCGGAAAGACACTTTCGGATGCGCATTAAGCCGGAAGAGGAGCGAAGGAATAATCTGGTTCCAGATGCTGCCGGGCTGTTCGGTCATCGTCCTGAAATTTGCTACTGCTGACTTTATCTGCACGGAGGATTGTCCGCGAAGCACCATCGCTTTTGAATGAAGGAATGCGAGGTAATCCTTGATTTTTCCTTCTTTATCAGGAAAAGGCACTGATTCACCGGCTGATTGCTTGGGAAGGGAAACGAATGTGTCTGCAAGTCCAATATCAGTGGACGGGCTGAATTCGGTAAGGCGGAAGGGAACCGTTCCCATAAACTCCACAAATCCTGTATTCCCGAGCCAGAGTTCGGGCGACCGTAAAAAGGATTCCAGATCGAGCACCGGTTTAGGGAGGACGTACGTAAAATCGCCAATCTGCAATCCTTCTTCATTGCGAGAAAGCGGTATTACCCGTTTGCCTTTAACCGCAAGGTCCGAACCGTCCCAAGTAATGTCAGAAGACAAAATTCCTTTTTCCCGAAGAATCCAATTGGGAAGTTTCAGTTCGATTCCGTCATGAATAAAACTGACAGAAGAACGCTCGTACATGGGTTCAATAACAGAAGCAAAATTCTTCATGATTGCTTTTCGTTTGTACGTGCCTTTTTTGGTGAGTTCGCCATGCTCGGAACTGAACGGCCTCGAAATAACAGCAAAATTGACGAGGCGTTCGTGCGGCGGAAGAAAACTGTTCACCGAGCTGACAATTGTCGAAAAATGATCCCGGAACGCTTCCGGGCTTTCGTTAGTGTTCCATTCCTCTGTATTTTGGTTCGGATAAATGAGAATGCAGTTGTATTCCATTCCGTCCCCGACAAGAAACACGGACTGAATGGATTCAAAATCTTTGAAGAGATTTTCGATCTTTTGCGGTGCAATGGTTTGTCCGCGGCTATTTTTATAAATCTCTTTCTTGCGGTCAACAATGGTGAAATGTCCATCTGATTCCTCAAATATATCCCCTGTATGGAACCAAGCTGATTCGCGAATAATGAGCGTGCGATTATCACCTAAATATCCCGGTGATACGTAGGGTCCGCGAATCATGAGTTCACCGTCTTCAGCAAGCGCCGCTTCCACGCCGGGCAGCGCCTTACCGACTGAATCCGGCCTGTAATCATCCGATGGTGTCATCGTAATTCCGCCTGTGGCTTCTGTCATGCCGTAGCCGCTCATGAGGCTGACGCCGTTTTTCTGGAAAAATCGGAATACTTCCGGCTCGAGGTACCCTGCTGCGGAAAGTCCCCATTTCAGCCTGCCGCCTGTTATGTTGTCCAAGGATGATCCGCTGCACTGCTCATGGATTTGGCTCCATCGTTTTGGAACGCTGATAAAGACCGTTGGGCGAATGATCTTGAAATCGGCCAGCAGGCTGCGGAACTGCGGCGAACGCGCGAAGGTATAGGTTGCACCGAGGAAAATACTGCCGAGCATTTCCAGGTAGCGGCCAAAAGTATGATACAGCGGAAGGAAAGAAAGGAAAATATCATCGGAGCCGATGCCGGGAAGCGCTAATGCTCTCGCAAATCGTTTGGACACAAGGTTCATTGGCGTAAAGACAATTCCTTTCGGATGCGCTGTGGTTCCGGAAGTGTACATCACCGTTGCAAGCCCGTTCATATCCATACTATCCCTGCGTTTCAACAAATCCGATTCATCCATCGCAGCGCCGGCAGCGAGGAAATCATCCCAGCTAATATGAGACGGGCTGGAAAGGTCCTTCGCCCTGAGCTGAATAACCTGAATATCTGATGCGGGAAGCACGGCTGCGGAGAGAAGCCCCGCCGCTCGTTGTCCGCCGGAAAAAATGTGTGTAATGCCACTGTGGTCAATGATATAGCTCAAATCCTCAGACGTGGAATTCAGCGGAAGCGGCACCACCAAAAAACCGAACGAAAGACATGCAAGATCCACAAGCGCGCCTTTGAACGTGTTCGGCGTTAGAATCCCAATCACAGGTTCCTTACCTTCCGTTAGCGCCAGAAGTCCTAGGCCGGTGCGCTTTATGTACTTCCACAATTGGCTGTAGGAAATTTTTACTATTTCATCCGGCTGAATAATTTGAAATACGGGTTTTGAACCAAAGCTGTGCGCCCTTGCTTCGATCACGTGCCCCATGTGATATCTCGATGATTCTGTGAGGCCGAAAATTTCCCGAAGCCAAGCGTCAATGTTTCCGCTTTCCGCGATGGATTTTTGTACAGATTCGCTGCCGGCAGTACTCAAAAAAGAATGCATATCCTGTTTCCCGAAGGCTTCCTCCGAGAGCGATTGTGCGGCAGCGAGGAGTGCATCCGCTGAGTTGGATTCTGTGCCCATGGTGTTTACAAAGTCTGGAAGTGTTTCCGGTGTCAGCTTCACGAAAGGAATTTAGAATAAAAGCGAATGTGATTGTGAATGGAATTGATGGTAGTTACTATTTGTCCTTTGGAACAGTGTGCAGTAAGTTTCTATTCAGTAAACCTTCAGGGGAAAATTATGACAAAGAAAAAAACTGCTAAACCCAAAGCTGGTGCATACTCTATGCGCGAGGTAAATAAATCCATCAAGGATGTGCCGAAATCCATTCAGTCTTATATCCACGATTTGGAAGAGCAAATTTCACACATGACAGAAATTGGGCTTGCCTTATCAAAGGAAAAGGACATGGATGTACTTTTGGAAATGATCCTGTTGGAAGCAAAGCGCATCGCAAATTCAGACGGCGGAACTCTGTATATGAAAACGGACGATAACCGACTTGCATTTAAAATTATGATGACCGATTCGCTGGACTTCCACATGGGAGGGACATCCGGCGTGGATATTCCGTTTTATCCCATCAAACTGTATCTCGATGACGGCAAACCGAATAACAATATGATAGCAGCTTATGTCGGCCTTACAGGTGAAACGGTCAACATTCCGGATGCCTACGAAGCGGAAGGGTTCGATTTTTCCGGTACTCGCGCCTTCGATGAAAAAACAGGCTACCGGTCCAAATCGTTTCTTACGGTGCCGCTTCGGGATCATGAGGATGAAATTATCGGCGTGTTGCAGCTTTTGAATGCGCAGGATAGAAAAACGGGTGACGTAATTGCCTTTTCACAAAAAGTTCAGGATTTGGTGGAAGCGCTTTCGAGCCAGGCAGCGGTGGCCATCACAAACAAAAATTTGATCAAGGATTTGGAAGACCTGTTTGAATCATTCATCCAGATGATTGCGGCTGCCATTGATGCAAAATCTAAATATACCGGCGGACACTGTCAGCGGATTCCGCTGTTGACAGAAGCGATTGGTAAGGCAGTGAATGAATGCAAAGATGGTCCGCTTGCAGATGTGTATTTTGACGAGGATTCCATGCGGGAACTCATGATTTCCGCGTGGTTGCACGATACAGGGAAGGTTGCCACGCCGGTTCATGTAGTGGACAAATCTACCAAGCTGGAAACGATCCTGGACAGGGTCCATCTTGTGAATACGCGGTTCGAGATCATTAAGCGCGACGAAGAGATCAAATTCCTGAAAAAGCAGCTCAAGGTGGCAAAGGAAGGGAAAACCGACGAAGTGAAGGAACTCCGCAAAAAGCACCGCGCCAATTTGAAGCAGATTGACGATGATAAGGATTTCATCAATACCGTGAATGTCGGCGGTGAATTTTTGTCGCCGGACAAGCAGGAACGAGTTAGGGATGTTGCGAAGCGAAAATGGAAAGATGGAAAAGAATTGAAACCGTTCCTTTCGGATGAGGAAGTGTACAATCTTTCCATTTCAAGAGGCACGCTGACTGCGGAAGACAGGAAGATCATTAATGATCATACGGTTCATACCATCAATATGCTCGAAAAGCTGCCGTGGCCTAATAAGCTGAAAAATGTTCCGCTTTATGCTGGTGCGCATCATGAAAAACCGGACGGCACAGGCTATCCGAAAGGATTGAGCGGTCAAGAGCTACCTATTCAACCGCGCATTGTTGCATTGGCAGATGTGTTTGAAGCGCTTACGGCAAAGGACCGCCCGTACAAAGACGGCAAAACCGTTTCCGATACGCTCAGGATCATGGGATTTATGAAGAACGATTCACACATTGACCCCTTTCTGTTTGAACTCTTTCTGAAGGAGCGTGTGTGGGAGCCGTACTCGAAAGAATATCTGGATGACTACCAGCTGGATGTTGAATAGCATCATCTTTTTCAAAAAGCATTAGGCAAAAATGACCTTCGACATCACATTCATTCTGGGGATAATTGTCCTCATGTTCATTCTGTTTGTAACTGAAGTGTTCGCTCTAGAAGTAACAGCGCTAGCTGTTTTGAGTGTGCTGTTCCTGTTTGGATATCTCACGCCGGCAGAGGCGGTGTCGGGATTATCAAATCCGGCGGTCATTACAATAGCCTGCTTGTTTATTCTAAGCCGTGCGGTGCAAAAGACGGGAGCGCTGGAATACCTTGTAGTCAGGATTAATTCGCTTGCCAGCAGATCGCTTTCGCTTGGTTTGTCGGCCTATTTGCTCAGCATTGCCGTTCTTTCCGCTTTTGTGAACAACACGGCAATTGTCGCCATCTTTATGCCCATTACCATTCGGATCGCCCACAGGTATAAGATCAGTCCGTCGAAGGTGCTTATTCCGCTCAGTTATGCGGCAATCATGGGCGGGACGCTTACGCTTGTCGGTACATCCACAAATCTGCTGGTGAATTCCATCCTTACCGCTTCCGGGCACGAGGGGCTGAGAATGTTTGAATTCACCAAATACGGCATGATCCTGCTGGCTGCAGGATTGATCTATATGATGTCAGTCGGATATAAAATCCTTCCTTCCAGAACGGTGACTTCCAGTTTGACAAAAAGTTATCACATGGGCGGATTTTTGACCGAAATGAAAATCGGATCGGATTCGCCTTTAGTCGGGAATACGATTTTAAGCCGTGGTATCAACCGGAATTACGATGTGACGGTCATAGATATTTTACGTGAGAAATCGATGATTACGCTGAATATCAGGAACACGGTTCTGGAAGCGGGCGATGTTCTGTTTGTCCGCGGATCGCTGGAAAATTTTCTCAGGATGAAAGAGGTGGAAAAGGTCAACCTTCTCACCGATGAAAAACTGACGGCGGCCGAACTTCAGCAAGAAAACAATGTATTGGTGGAAGCGCTGATAACAGCAAAGTCGGATTTGGTCGGCCTTAATTTGCTCGAATCAAACTTTCGCAGAAGATACGGCAGTTTTGTATTGGCTATCAGGAGGGAAGGATCCATTCTTCGTGAAAAGATTGCAAAAGTAATTCTTCAGGCATTTGATACGCTACTCGTGTACGGACCGAGAGAAAAAATTCAGGAATTAGCGGATTCCGACAGCTTTATCGTATTGGAGGAAATTGAAGCGACCATGAAGAAAAGCAGGTTTTGGTGGATGAGTATCGTGGCCGTAACGGCAGTGGTTACTGCCGCCGCTCTCGGGCTTGCTCCGATTATGATCGCTGCTTTAATCGGATGGGTTGTGCTGCTGCTATTTAGGGTTATAACACCCAACGAATCCTACCAGTCTATCCAGTGGAATGTTATCATTCTCATTGCAGCGCTTATTCCGCTTGGCCATGTTATTCAAACAAGCGGTACGGCAGGATGGATTAGCGAATCTCTCTTGGATTTTTCCATGACGTTTCAGGCGGATTGGCAGCCGTATATACTTTTATCACTCATTTACCTGATTACCATTATTTTGACGGAGATTTCCTCCAATGCGGCAACAGCCATCATCATGAGCCCGATCGCTCTGGCTTCAGCGGCTCAGTTCGGGTTTGACCCGCGACCGTTTATTTTTGCAGTCTGTTTTGCGGCATCCGCATCATTCATTACACCCATCGGCTACCAGACAAACCTGATGGTATTCGGTCCCGGCGGATACAAATATAAAGATTACATTCGCGTCGGCCTTCCTCTGGCAATCGGCCTGTGGATCATGGCTTCTATCCTGATTCCGGTTTTCTGGCCGTTCAGCCCCGCAGGATAAAACTTCCTTTCGAATCACTTCTTCGATAGCGTTCTGATAGAAGCGTATATTCCGCGCTTATGTCTGAACTGAATCCTCAGCAGTCCCGTTTTTCCGATTTTTTAAAGAATCCGTCAAAAGCGCTTTGGACTCTGGCAACGCCCATCATGGTGGGAATGCTTGCCCAAACACTCTATTCCGTTGTGGATATGATGTTTATCGGAAGGCTCGGCGGAGATGCAATAGCTGCCGTTGCATTTAATATGCCGCTCTTTTTTCTGGTCTTGGGAGTGACGGTTGGAATCGGTTCCGGTGTTACGGCATCCATCGCCCGTTTCGTGGGTGCGAAGCAAAAATCAAACGCAGACAACAGCGCTGAACATGCGCTTTTTCTCGGGATTATTATCAGCGGCATTCTCACAACTTTGGGGCTGCTGTACGGGAGGAATGTGTTATCACTGATCGGTGCGCCGGATAGTCTCGTGGACTTGAGTTGGTTGTATTTGCGCATCAATGTTTTAGGCATTCCATTTCTCGTATTGTCCATTCTGTTCAGATCCATCATGTCCGGCGAAGGCGACACTAAATCACCCATGATTGTTGAAGGGTCCGGTACAATCCTAAATATTATTTTAGATCCGATTTTTATTTTTGCACTCGGGTTCGGCGTTCCCGGCGCTGCAATGGCATCGGTTATCAGCAGAGGAATAGTATTCTTCGTTTTTGTTTACATGCTGTTCTTTAAGAAGCACACGTACATCACATTCAACCTGAAAGATTTTTCACTTTCGGGAAGCATTCTGGCGGATATTGTAAAGGTTGGGTTTCCTGCTTCCGTTTCGATGGTTGTGATGTCTATTGGCCAGCTTTCGTTTAATAAAATCCTCGTTCATTTCTCAACGGACACTGTGGCTGCGTATCAAATCGGTGGCAGATTGGACATGATCGTTTTTATGCCGATCCTTTCCATCGCCGTCGGAATGACGACGCTTGTGGGCATGTTTTACGGGGCAAATGAACCCCAAAAAGTAAGATGGATCATTCGGTACGGAATTCAGCGGTCTTTCATGATAACCGCATTGCTTTCGATAGCCATATACAGCTTTGCTCCTGTGATAGTGAAAGGATTTTCGAGTGATGCATTCATTCAGGCAACTGCGGTACGGTACATCCGTCTTATGACACTCATTTATCCTCTCGTTTCGATCGGGCTGACGAGCGGTCGAATTCTGCAGGGATTCGGGCTCGGATTCCCCATGCTGGTTATTACTTTGGTCAGAGTATTGATTGTTGCTGTTCCGTTGGCTCTTGTGTTTGTTTTTGTTTATGAAAAACCTGTCGAATGGGTGTGGTATTCGATGATGACATCGGCAGGATTATCCATGTTTGTTTCGCTCGGCTGGCTGAAATATGCTTTTGGTAGATTTCTGACCGTGGTATCTTCGGTCGGAAAGGAATAGAGATGGGATTATTATCGGAATCTGAAATAACGAATGCGATTGAAGGACTCCCCGGATGGAATTTTTCTGATAACGAAATTTGGAAGGAATTCACATTTGATTCCTATATGGAAGGCATCGCATTTGTGAACCGCCTCGCCAAGGAAGCGGAAGCGCAGAATCACCATCCAGATTTAACGGTTGGCTGGTGCCGCGTGCGGGTGGCGTTTACGTCCCATGATCAGGGAGGCGTAACGGATCAGTGCATTGCGATGGCAGCCATTGCAAATGCAATTACTGCCTAACAGCTGATCAAATCCATTGGTATGCTTCTGAGATGCATAATAAGGGAATGGAAAACTTGTTATGAATGAATTGTTTCCAGGTCTTGCACAGGAAATAGTCAGCGGTGTTGCTTTGGGATGCATCTATGCCCTGATAGCCCTCGGCTTTACATTGATATTCAAGGCCACGGAGGTGGTCAATTTTGCCCAGGGCGAATTGATGATGGTGGGTGCATACGTCAATTTCTTTTTTATTACCATTTTCCTCGATTCCTTGGGGTTTGGCAACTGGCCGTCATTTATCCTCGCTCTGATTGCATCAATCGGATTCTCTGTTTTATTCGGTGTATTTCTTGATTTTGCAATTAACAAACCTCTAAAAGATGAACCGGTATTCTCCATGATTATGGCCACGATTAGTGTCGCAATTATTCTACGTGCGGTCGTTGCATTGATTGCCGGTCCAATCACATTAGTTCCTCCGTCCCCGTTTGGCAATTCGGTAATCAGGCTGGGAAGCGTTGCAATTTCCACTCTGGACCTTTTCATCATTTTAAGTGCTGTCATACTTGTTTCCATTTTTTATATCATTTTTAATAAAACGAGATGGGGATTGGCGATGCAGGCCACGGCGGAAGATCCGATGGCCGCGGGACTGATGGGCATCCCGGTCAAAAAAGTGTACCGCAATGTGTGGATCTTCGCAACCATTGTGGCAACAATAGGAGGTGTTCTTTTAGCACCCCGAACATTGCTGGATACAAATATGGGTTTTCTGGGACTGAAAGCATTTCCTGCGGCAGTTCTGGGAGGATTCGGGTCGATTCCGGGCGCGATTGTTGGCGGAGTGATCCTAGGTGTGGTGGAAACAATCAGCATGGGAACTCTGTCGTTTCATTTTCACTGGATCAAAGAAATCAATGATGTGATTGTTTGGATAGTCTTGATATTGGTGCTGATGATTCGGCCGGTGGGAATTTTGGGTAAAGAAGAAGTCGAGAGAGTCTGATGAAAGGCCGCTACGAAGACGAAAATCTAAAGTGGATCGCACTGCTGATTCTGTTGGTTCTTTTGGTTCCGTTCCTTTTGCAGGGGATGACATACAGTTACCGGTATTATCTGTACGTTCTGAATATCGCCGGCATTTACATGATTCTGACAGTAGGATTGGACCTGTTAAGCGGTTACACCGGACAAGTTTCTCTCGGACATGCCGGTTTTCTTGCAATTGGCGCCTATTCATCTGCGATTTTAGTGGATCAGGCAGGCATTCCTTTTGGATTGTCACTGATCTTAGCGTCGCTGATTACCGGCGTGTTTGGATTGATGATTGGATTTCCGGCATTAAGAATAAGCGGAATGTATCTTGGACTCACAACCATGGGTTTTGGGTTCATTGTTCGCAGGATCATCATCGCACTCCGCGATTGGACAGAAGGTTCCGCAGGATTGGCTGTTTCCAAACCGCAACTGTTCGGATTCACTTTTAACAACGACTTGCATAACTATTATCTGATTTACACATTTGTGATATTGGCAGTTATTCTTGCTCGGCGAATCGTAAAATCCAAACTCGGTAGGGCATTTCAGGCTATTCGGGATTCGGGACACGCAGCACAGGCCGCCGGCATAAACCTGTCAAAATATAAACTGATTTCGTTTTTTATATCCGCCATCTTCGCCGGATTGGCCGGAGCTTTGTTTGCTCACACCATGCGTTTTATCAGTACTGACCATTTCGACATTTTGCTTTCTATTTATTTCATCATTATGGTCCTTGTGGGCGGTACAAGCTCAATATATGGTGCGGTATTGGGAACTCTGTTTATCGTGAGCCTGGATTACCTAATTGTACCTCAATTCAAGGATTGGCTGTCAACATTTATGTCCTTAGAAGCCGGTGATATCCAGTCTCTAATTTTCGGGCTGATAATGTTTCTGTTTATTATATTCCAGCCGACAGGATTATACGGTATGTGGATAAAAATGCGAATTTACTGGAAACTATTTCCGTTCAACCCCAAAAAACGGTTTACCTAAACCAAGGAGATCATCATGAAAAAAACTGCCCTTTTTATTATTTTTGCAGCATTCATTTGGACCGGCTGCGAAAAACCCTCTCCCGGAGTGAGTGATTCTGAAATTGTCATCGGAAACATTCAGGATTTAAGCGGCCCCATGAAAGAATTGGGTATGGTAGTCCCGCATGGGTCAAACCTGTATTTTAATTACATCAATGAAAATGGAGGTGTTCACGGCCGCAAGATCAAAATGCTGATCGAAGATCACCAATACAATCCTCAGAAATCCGTCGCTGCGGCCAAAAAACTGATTGATCAATCACAGGTTTTCTGCCTTTACAATGTAATCGGTACTTCACCGGTTGAGGCGATTCGCCCTATACTGGATGAATACCAGATTCCGCTTATTGCCCCGGCAACCCAGTCCGGTTCCATGTCAGACCGAACCCGGAAGGCCTGGAAAATGATCTTCCACACCGATACAGGTTACGACAAACAGGCCCGAATACTCGTGGAATATGCGCTCGGTGAAAACCCGGATGCAAAGATCGGCGTCATTTATCAGGACGATGATTACGGCGAAAATGTTCTGAAAGGAATAGGAGAAGCTGAGAAGAAACACGGCATTGAAATCCAAAGAGAAGGATTCCAGCGCGGTGCGACGGATTTTTCCGGCCAAGTCATGAATCTTCTAAAAGGCGGATGCACGCATGTTATTATCGGCGGCGTGGTTAAGGAACCAATCATAGTAATGAAAACAGCTGCGGCTATGAATTTTGCTCCTCAATTTTTGGGTATCAGTCCAACGATGGATCATCGTGTAGCAATTGCTGCCGGGCCCGCCGGAGAAGGATTTATCGCAGCCAATTTTGCGCAACTCTGGAATTCCGATGTTGAGGGTGCTGTGCTTTACAGGGAGTTGTTTGCAAAATCCGGTTCACCAGAACAATTGATGGGAATGTATAATTTCTACGGATTCATTACTGCAATGGTGATGGTTGAAGGTCTTGAAAGGGCAGGCAAAAACCTGACCCGCAAAAATCTCATACGTGGAATGGAAAACATAAAGAACTGGAACGGCATGGGAGTATTCCCGTCTATATCTTATGGTCCGCGTGACAGAGCCGGATCGGAATCGGTTGTGCTGGTTCAAGCTAAAGAAGGAAAGCAGAAACTTATTTCGGAGTGGATGGATTAGCTGCATTCTTAGGACGATTAGTCCCCGCAACTCTTTAGGTAATTTCTTTTCGCACGGAATGACATCAGCAGTTTGTAATGGCTGACCTTGTCATACAAAATATCAGCGTCTATTTCTCCGGTGTTGTTGCACTTGATGATGTTTCGCTTACCGTGCCAAGCGGTTCTATCTATTCCCTGGTGGGCGCAAACGGCTCGGGGAAGACTACCTTTTTCAACTGCGTGAACGGTTTTGTAAAACCGCGCAGGGGAAACATTTTCTTTAACGATTCGAACTTGTTGGACCGCAGTCCGCATGAAATTATACATGCCGGCATTTCGCGTACATTTCAAAACTTGGAAAACATTCCATATATGACTGTTTTGGAAAATGTCTTGCTGGGAAATCACACCCGAATTTCCGCTGGAGGCACATTCCAAAGGTGGGTATCGAGAAAACAACGGGAAAAGGAGGAATCTGATGGCCTGAAAATGCTATCCTTCCTTGGGCTGGCGAATTATGAGCAGAAATATCTGACAGGACAGCCGTATGCTATCCAAAAATTGGTGGAAATTGCGCGTGCCCTTGTCTGCCGTCCCCAATTAATTATGATAGATGAGCCTGCCGCGGGAATGAATGATCAGGAATCTATGGAAATGGCCAAGATTATTACAGAAATCAGGGACGAACTCGGAATAACGGTGCTGCTTGTTGAACATGACATGAATCTTGTTATGAGCGTTTCGGACAGGATTTGTGTATTGGATTCAGGACGCGTATTGGCAGAAGGAACTCCGGATGAAATCAAAACCCATCCGGAAGTCGTGAAGGCATTCATCGGAGAAGGCGCAGATGCTTAAACTAATCGGCGTAGAAACGTTTTACGGGAAGATCAAAGCTCTGCACGGTGTTTCCCTGGAAGTATTGGAAGGACAGCTGGTGTGTATTCTGGGTGCGAACGGTGCCGGAAAGTCAACCATCCTAAAAACGGTAAGCGGTATTGCCGAAGCCGAATACGGGAGCATAGAATTTGATGGACAAAGAATCGAAAGGATGGATGCGGACGATATCGTCCGGCTGGGAATGTCGCATGTTCCTGAGAACAGGCATGTATTTCCTGAACTTACTGTTCGGGAAAATCTGCAGATGGGAGGATTTTTAATAACAAATGGAACAACCTTTTCATCCCGTCTTGAGGAAGTATACAGCCGGTTCCCTGTTCTAAAAGAAAGAGACCGCCAACTGGCGGGAACACTCAGCGGCGGTGAGCAGCAGATGCTGGCCATCGGAAGGGCGCTGATGCTGAAGCCGAAACTGCTGCTGCTGGATGAGCCGTCGCTTGGATTATCCCCGATTCTGGTAAGTGAAATATTTGAGACCATCAAAGACTTGCATCGTTCCGGAGTCACCATTCTACTCGTGGAGCAAAATGTAAACCAGGCCCTCCAAATCGCTGATTACGGATATGTACTTACATCCGGAAAAATTTTACTGAGCGGAACCTATGAAGAATTGAAGAAAGAGGATCGGGTAAAGGAAATGTATCTCGGCGAAGGGAAGTATGTCCGGAGATCGCGGCTGTGGGGAACATGATGGCAGTACCGGATTTTCATCAATACGACACCATTCCAAAACTTTTCTGGTACCACGTCAGACAAAACAAAGAAAAAGTCAGCAACTGGGTAAAAGAGAACGGCCTGTGGAAATCCATGACATGGGGAGAGTACGGACAAAGATCAAAAAACATCGGCCTCGCTTTAGCAGCGGAAGGTTTGGAAACAGGTGATAAAGTATCCATCTTCAGCCAAACACGTTTGGAATGGGTTGTATGTGATATGGCAATCATGGGAATTGGCTGCATTACGGCACCGATATATCATTCCAATACGGAAGAACAGGCGCAGTATATAGCTGAGCACAGCGGAAGCAGGATCGCTTTTGCGGAAGACCAGGAACAGCTGGATAAAATGCTGGCTATTTGGGACAGACTACCGAATCTTGAAAAGATAATTGTCTTCGAACATTATGATCCAAAAGGTTTGCCAAATGTAATAAGCCTTGAAGGGTTTGAAGAAATCGGTGCAGCAATAGCAAATACAGGCGACCAGGAATTTGAAAAACGAATTGAGCTATCGGATCCCGAATCTGTCATCAGTTTGGTTTACACATCGGGAACAACGGGGAATCCCAAAGGCGGGATAATCACCAGCAGAAATGTGATTTCGATTATTCAGCACTTGCCTAAAATGATTAAGGTAAAACCGGACGACATTTCGGTGGCTTACCTTCCGCTGGCGCATATTGCGGAGCGGCTTCTGGGTCATTTCATAAAGCTGGCGTACGGAAGCGAGACTGCATTTGCTGAAAGTATGGAAGATATGCCGATGAATATCCGCCAGACCGGACCGACGGTCTTATTTGGTACACCCCGAGTCTTTGAAAAATTCTTCGCCCGTATATCAACAGGAATGAAGGATGCCACAAGATTCCAGAGATCCATATATAATTGGGCGCTTAAAGTCGGAAAGGATATTGCAGCGGCGAAAACCGATAATGCCAAAATAGGAGGATGGTTACAGGTGAAAGGATCGCTGGCACGATTTTTTATTCACGATAAGATAAAAGACATTTTCGGTGGAAGGCTGCGGTTCATGATTTCCGGAGCGGCGCCGATTTCACCTGAGATCATCCATTATTTCAATTGGATTGGGATTACGATTTATGAGGGATACGGTATGACGGAAACTACGGGAGTGGTATCCATCAACTATCCCGGGAATGTGAAAATCGGTTCGGTCGGGCAAATTATTCCGGACACAGAAGTCAGGATTGCGGAAGACGGTGAAATCTGTGTTCGCGCTCCGCAAAATATCAGCGGATATTACAAAAACGATGAAGCAACAAAGGAGCTTCTGAAATCCGACGGGAACGGAGGCTTTTGGCTGCACACGGGAGATGTTGGGCATATTGATGAGGATGGATATCTCTTCATTACAGACAGGAAAAAAGACATCCTGATCACTGCCGGCGGGAAAAATGTAGCACCGCAGAATATCGAAAATCTTTTAAAGACAAGCCCCTACGTTAGTCAGGCGATGGTGTACGGCGACAGGAAACCCTATTTAACGGCGTTGGTCACTCTGGACGAGGATGAGATCACCAAATTTGCGCGGGATAATAAATTGCTGTTTCAGGACATGGTTGATCTATCAAGAAAAGAGGAAGTTGTGGATTTGATAAGCGAGGAAATCCGTCTTAAAAATGAAGACCTCGCCTCTTATGAATCAGTCAAAAAATTCAGAATTTTGGAAGAAGATTTTGATCAGGACAAAGACGAGATTACACCAACATTCAAAATACGGCGGAAGGTGATTGTTGAGCGGTACGGAGATTTACTGGAGGGGATGTACGGCGGAAGCTAGTAAAAAATTACATTCCTATTTTTTGAACCAGCCAATCCGGAGCAAATCTCATCAGCGGTACAACCAGCACTTTCCACTGCCAAGGGAAAATGAACACTTTTTTCCCTTTGTTCACGGCTTTGATAATTTTCTCCGCAGCAACGTCAGTATCCATAAGGAAAGGCATGGGAATGTCATTTCGATCCGTCATTTCACTTTTGATAAACCCCGGACAGACAGCAGTTACTGAAATGCCGTGTTTATGTAGCGCCGTGCCCCAGCCTTGGCAAATATTTCGAACAGCCGCTTTGGAACCGCTGTAAGCGGAATGATGCGCTAATCCCCGGAAACTCGCCACCGAGCTGACCACCGCAATTTTTCCGCTTTTTTGTTCTTTCAAATAGGGAATGAACGGCATCACCGTATTGGTAGCGCCTAAAATATTGATGCTTAAAACCCGGTTCATAGCCTCAGCGGTTCCTGAGCTTAAATTGTCCGCGCCGCCCACTCCTGCATTGGCATAAATGGAATCAATTTCACCGGGGAGGCTGATAAAATCCTGAGCAGCTTCCCGGCAGGCTTTTTCATCCAGTACATCGAGTTCGTATACTTTTGCTTCACTTCCGATTGATTCACATTTTGATTGGACCAAATCAAGGCGGTCTCTTCGCCGGGCCGCCAATCCGATAAAATATCCCCGTTCTGCATAGGCATAGGACAAATATTCACCGATGCCGCTGCTGGCACCTGTGATGAATACTTTTTTAGACGAATTCACAGCTGAAACTCCTGATCTTCCTGAGCAATGTTGAATCCATTATTTCTCACGCTTTTAGCTTCCGGCGATTCAGGGTCATGAAGCGGGTTTGAGTGATTGAGGTGAATAAAGTGAATCTTATTTTTCGCGGTTTCAGAAAGATGATGAAGGATGTTCATGCTCTCAACAATAAACGGATGCGGAATCTCGGACATATCCCTGTTGGGAATTTCATTCCCTGCGAAGAAAGTGCCGTCAATAAGTACAAAAGAGTTTTTCGATATTTCAGTTACAATGTTCATTTCCCATTTGGACCATTTGTCAATATCGGGAATATACAAAAGAGAACGCTTTGAGCCGGAAATTCTATACCCGACTGTTTCCGAATATTCATCCCTGTGAGGCACTTGGATCGGCTCCATCCAAAGATTTTTTGCTAAGCCAACGGTTACCTTATTGCGGATTGGCTGAATGGAAATGTTGCCCAATTCCACCAGTTGATTCCAAGGTCCGTTATTAGTGAGGAATCGGCTCATTCTCGGCATTGCAAAAACATCAATATTTGCTGATCCCATCACTTCCCGTCCGAGGTGCATGAGGCCGGTGTAGTGGCCGATGTGCGCATGTGTCAGGAATATTCCCTCAAGATTTGAACGATGATCATCTGTTAGTGCTGTTAATTGCTCCGGAAAATCGGGCGTTGCATCAATCATCCACGATTTTCCGGAAACAGGATCAACAATTCCAAGAGATGCGACACGTTTATTTGCTTCCGGTTTTTCCCATGCGTTTTTGCAGCAGACTTTCCGGCATCCGGCGTGAGGTAATCCGCCGTCCTGTGCTGTGCCCAGTACAACGATATACGGACCATTAGGCCTTTCGGATGCAAGCAGGAAAAACCCGAAAGTGATTAAGACAAGAATGAATCGGATAGATATCAAATTTTGATAAATATTTTTTTCCGATGCATCCATAACAGAATCAGCCACCATATGAAAACATGAGCAAGAGCAAACAGGAGAGAGCCTTTCAGGTCACCGGCAAAAGGCTGAAAAACGGTTTTGTAAAGATAGGCATATCCCGAAACAGGTTGCCCCTCCATGCTAAATTGTATTTTCAGGATGGTCTTAGCCCACAGCCCGGAGCCTACAAACAAGAAAATGGAATTGGTGCCGTAGACTACAAACGGCCAAAATGGTTTTGTAACACCTTTTAGATCAATGCACCAGACAAGAGCGGCCAACATGATAGTGGCTAGCCCAGCGGTAAACAGAACATAAGAACTTGTCCACAGAGATTTATTGATGGGAAATACAAATGCCCAAGCCAGCCCGGCTGCGGTCAGAATGCCGCCGAAGTAGATCATTTTTTTTACATTTTCTTTCCTATCGGAAGCAGTGTGGATCATAAGTCCCGCCATGTATCCAAGCAGAAGCGTGCCGATTGCAGGTATGGTGCTGAGCAGTCCTTCGGGATCAAATGGAATTCCGGCCCCAGTCCAGAGATGGGATGCACCCAAAACTGCCAGATCGATGGTTCGGACGAGATTTTGCTCTAATGAAAACGGATCACTGCCGCCGAATCCCCACAGGATTAACCAGTATCCTATTAGCGATGTTGTTATAATTCCCCATAGCTGGGTGAAAGAAAACCGTACGACAAGAAAAGCACCGATTCCGTAAGCAATTCCAATCCGCTGAAGTACCCCCATGATGCGGAAAGTAGACCAGTCCCAGTCTTGGCGTATGAAAGGAAATGCATTCAGAAGCAGTCCGAACACAAAAATAGTAACGGCCCTCCAAAAGATCTTCATATAGACTTTTTTACTGCGGCAGAAATTTTCCTTAGCCAGCGAAAAGCGCATAGCTACCCCGGCAATGAATAGGAAGAAGGGGAATACCAGATCCGTTGGAGTGCAGCCGTGCCAAGCGGCGTGGCGAAGGGGAGCGTACACATGCGCCCACGTTCCGGGATTATTTACAAGAATCATGAGAGCAATCGTCATTCCCCGGAATACATCTAAAGCGATAAACCGCTGTGGCGTATTCATTCGTCTATTTTCTTCAAAAGGTTATTCCAGATCCACCAAAACCCAATTGCCGAGATTAGGAGTAAACTGAGAGCATAGCGGCCATTCCCAAACAGCCAGTTCCCAATTGCAAAATTCAGGCCATAGATCAGAGCCGTGCCTGCAATCCAGTTGAGAAAGAATCCCTGTGTTACCGGCTGCATATCACTTTTGATTGCAAATGATCCCCACCAGCCTCCGGGTTGGACTCTGTCATAAAATGTTGTGAGGGTGCGTTCGGATTCCGGTTTTGTAAGAAAAGTAATACATATCCACACGATAATAGCTGCCGGAACAATGATCATTAATTTGTGATGAACTTGCAGCGTGATTCCAAAAAGTACCGGAGCTCGGTTAAACAATGCATAGGGAATGTCAGCTAAAATGGTTTGCTGCCACGCAATTAACTCAAGGACGATTGTAATGACAATAGAAGTCAGCAGTGCGGATATTTCTGTCCAGGCATTGATACGCCACCAAAACCACCTCAGAATTAGAACAGCGCCTATCCCCGCTCCCATGGCATAAATAAACTCCCATGCTTTGCTGATGCTTTGCATGTTGATCGCCACGAAGGCTGCGCACACCATCAGGATGACTGTAATAATCCTGCTGACCAAAACATAATGATGCTGGCTTCCGTCATTCTTGATAAATCGTTTATAAATATCGTTCACAAGGTAGGATGCTCCCCAATTCAAGTGAGTATCAATCGTTGACATAAACGCCGCTAAAAATGAAACGATCAATAAACCTTTCAATCCTGATCCTAAATATTCGTTCATAATAAGAGGATATCCGGCTTTGGATCCGAGATCTGCATAAGAATCGGGAATGACGGGAAAGACAACCATGGATGCCAGCGCAACCGCAATCCACGGCCAGACGCGCAATGCATAATGTGCAATGTTGAACCAAAGTGTTGCCGCCAACGCGTGCTTTTCATTTTTTGCGGAGGACATCCGCTGAATAATATAGCCGCCGCCGTCTGTTCCGTGGTGCGACCACCACATGATTGTCATGAAGACTAGAAATTTTGAAAACGGGGAATCCCAAAATGAGATACTGAAAAAATCTGCTTCAGGCACAGGAGGAATAAATTTTAGAGTCGTGTCATGGACAATGCCCGAAGACTTTAGCTGGCTGAGTTTTTCCAGCAGCATATCCATTCCGCCAACAGCATTAACAGCAATGACCGCAAGCAAAATTGAACCAATCATTGCAATGAAAAATTGGACGATATCCGTTACAACAACTCCCCAGAATCCTGAAAGAAGTGCATAGAGCAAGGCAATCGCTACGCAGATCCAAACGGCAGTCCAGCGATCAATATTCAGGAGGACAGCGGCCACGGAAGCCATTGCATTGATAACCCAGCCCATGACGATAAAATTATAGAGAATTGCAAAATATCCGGCCTTGAATGCCCGTAGTGCTGCTGCAGGCTTTCCGCTATACCTGATCTCCAATAATTCATTATCTGTTAAAACCTTCGCTCGTCTCCATAGCCGGGAGAAGAGTATTGCACCCAGAAGTCCGGATAATAATAAATTCCACCAAAACCAGTTTTGCCATATCCCCGAACCACGGACGAACTCCGTAATTGCAAGCGGTGTATCCGCTGCAAAAGTAGTTGCTACCATCGAAGTGCCGACGATCCACCACGGCAGTGTACGTCCTGATAAAAAATACTCTTCAGTGCTGGATCCGGCCCGACGCGAGAAGTAGATCCCCACTCCGAGCGAAAAAAGGATATAGCCGCCGATTATGAACCAGTCTATTGTATGAAGCGCCATATGATTAAATAGTATCCAGATCCGCTTCCGGAAAATAATGCCTCAATATTTCATCCGAAGATTTTCCGGAAAGAGCCATGCCGAGCGCACCGATTTGGCACAAACCTGCGCCGTGTCCCCAGCCTTTGCCCGTAAAGATAAATTTCTCAGGATTTGTTTGATTTTCCCCGGACGGCGTCATGGTAAAAGCCGAACTGAACAGGAAGGAGGAATCCAGAGTTTGCCGTATGGTATATTCTGTTTCAAGAGGATGGGTGTGCCGTATGCCGGCAGAATCTACAAAAACAAGGTTACAGGAAAGCAATCTTCCGGATGGTCCGGATTTTTCATTTTCCAATCCTAAAATGCAGTCGGCTTCCAAGTGATGCAGTGCATTCACATGGTCAGTAAGATCTCCTTGGCTGATTTCTTTGCTCCACCTGAAATAGGAATGCTGTTCATCCACATTGCCAAGATATATTGGTAAATCAGCATCATTAATGTACTGGGGCCCACAAAATGGCGGATCGCCATCTATGACCGAACTGAGATAAGGTAAATTTTCTGACGGCCAAACATTGTTTCCAGATTCGGTCACCCCTCCGCAGGATTTAGAATACCTTGCATCTACGATTTCACCATTATAGGTCAATATTTTTCCTGCACATCGCTTTGCTATGATTGCTGCCTGCGTATTGAGGCCTGCGATTCCCTGATAGCGTTGGCAACAGTCATCGTTGCACACATCAATTCCTAGTTCCGGATGTTTCTTTCGAAGATTAGCCAATAACCAGGATCGTGCCGCTATCATCTGCGATTCAAGGAATGCGTCGGGACAATTTCCGCTCATTTCAGAAACTGCTACGCAGGCGAGGTAATCTTCCAGGGGGACATCATTGGTGAGAATTAGAACATTATCGGCATTTTCGATTTCAAGATTTCCCGGGAGAGAAACATCAATAGTTTTTCTCCAATGGAACTGCCGGCCGGCAATGACGTCCGAAATCACAGCAAAATCATTATTAAGGCTATCACTCATTTGCCGAATCTTTAGATGTTGACCAGCCGACACGGTAAGTGCGCGGGGAGTTTTGCACGTTGGATCTATTCGGTCATCGGATTCGATCTCATACAGGGATGGATCGGGAAATGTTAGGGTAACTGATTCTATATTATCGGAAGGAATGATGATCCCCACTTTAATTCGTTTTGGATATTGTTTCATCATTCGCTGACTGCTGCCGCGGCTCCAATAATTGGGGCTTCTGTAAGATTTGAAAATACGAGAAAATCAGAGTCTAAATAGTGATTCTTGATTTCGGATTGTAATTCGTTAGATCCTTTGACGGCGTTATTTACTGAATCAGTTACAATTTTCTGAAGGGGAATAATTTCAGCCAACATCGTTCCGAGTCTTTGTCCGAGGACTATTTTTTCAAAAACTTTTTGACTGAAATTTTGGGAAAAAGAAAGAATCCTGTAATGAATCAGCCATGCGAAATTTTTGACAAATGATTTTAATAGTTCTGCATCATCCTTTAAAAATTCATCCGGGTAGATTCCATCTTTTTCCAATTGTTCAACGGACGAACCGAGTGCATCGGCTTTCATCTTCATCAATCCGTTTTGACTGATGAGTGACTCAATGGATGATCCTTCCGTTGAGGATAATTCCCACGTTTTTTGAAACCTATCTTTCACGGAATCCATAGGCACCGGTGCGCCATCTAGAATCAATGCATCCGCAATTCCGGTGCCGCCGCCGATGTAAAGTGCTGTTCCGACATCTCTAAGTGATCCATGTTCCGATTTGCATTCTCCGAGTCCGCAGAAATAATTATCGTCTCCCAATTCTTTGATTATTGACGTATTCACTTCCGCCATCAGCAAGCGCTTGTTTATTACATCCGTAAATCTTGGCATTCTGGGTCCATTATTCATGACGGCAATTCCTTGGTTATCCGGTGTTTTGATGCCCGGCATTCCAATTCCGATCGGAATATATTCGATAGAAGCTTGCTGCTGCAATTGGCTCAGTGCAGTTTCGCAGGCTTCAGCGTAGGCGATGGCCTGCCGCTCTTCTTCAATTGATAAATTATACTGCCCGGATTCGTGTTCATTTAATTGGACATTTATCGGAACCGATGCAAAGGTTTTTGAAAAAGAAGGCGCATTGCGGACCTCAACCGAAACAGCATCGGATTCCAATCGAAAGGTTTGGTTTGCGGACTTTCTAACAATTCCTGCGGATATTTTTGAGGCGCCTCCATCTATTCCTATATACAGATCTGCATTCATGACATGTTTTCTTTAAGAGCAGCAATGCGATTTAGGGATTCCTGAATTCTGTCTTCTGTTATTTTTCCCGATGCAATCAATGATTCGATTGTTTTTATAACTCGCGGTACGATATCCGGATCATGCACGAGATTGTTTCCAAAGCAAAAAAGGTCTACTCCTGCATTGATCATTTTTTCCATAACAACATCAAACGGAAAATGTTTTGCAATTGCGCCCATCATAGGATCGTCGCATACAACAATGCCTTCAAAGCCTAATTCTTTCCTTAGTAAGCCGGTGATAATATTGTGGGACATGGAAGCCGGCCAATCGGGATCAAGATTCTTGTTAAAACAATGCCCAACCATGATTACCGGAATATCCGCAGTACTCAAAAGGGAAGTGTAGGGAATAAGTTCAGTCTCTGACCATGTATCCGAAATATCGGTAAACCCCTCATGGGTGTCTGCTGCTGCACTTCCAAGCCCGGGAAAATGTTTTAAAACAGGGATAATGTTTCTAGACATATGTTCATCAACAAATATTCTTGCATGTTCGGCTACCATTTCGGGATTTGAGCTGAAACATCTTCCTTCCCGCGGAACGAAAGCTAGCGGATTGATGTCGAGATCCAGAACCGGTGCAAAATTCAGGTTTATGCCAAGTCCGCTGAGTGTTTCTGCTATGGAAGTGCTAAAGTCACGAGTGGCATCTTGATCATTTATTGTTCCCACAGATCCCCAAGACGGGCAGTCAGGAAAACCGTACTTTGTTCTTAAACGCTGGACTTCACCGCCTTCCTGATCTATTCCAATAATCAACGAATTATCATTAATGGACTTTAAGTATTGAACCAGCTGTGTTACCTGTTCGGGTGAAGCAATATTACGGGAATCCAAATTCGGATCAGCAACATCTTCATCATAAAGGATAACACCGCCAATATCGTATGTTTCCAAATCCTTGATTATAGGACTATGTTGCGTCAGATTCGTACCCCGGAATCCGCTGATGATCATTTGACCTAGCATTTTCATTATTGCGCTATTCTATTCATTGTCATACTGGAAGAAAATTAAAGATTTACCTAATGAATATCTCTAAATTTTACTTTTCAATGAAGAACAAAATTTGTGCAATCCACGTCTTCTTAATTATATCCGGTTCGCTTGCAGGATATGAACTAAGAAAAGAAACAATCCCTAGTGCAGCTATGAATACGGCTTTCAATTGTATCATAACAATTCCAGACAGCTATCATCAGGAAAATATTTCCTACCCAGTCATCTACTTGCTGCACGGATATGGAGGCGGTTATGCCGACTGGTCAAAGCACATGGAAATTGGGATATTATCCGATACATATAATCTAATAATAGTTTGTCCGGATGGAGGCAGTAGTAGCTGGTATTTGGACAGTCCTGTAATGCCTGAAAGCCAGTATAAAACATATGTGGGATTGGAAGTTGTTGCCTATGTAGACAACAACTTCAGAACGCTTAATGCCAGAGAATCAAGGGCGATTACCGGCCTGAGCATGGGAGGGCACGGCGCGTTGTATCTGGCCCTGGAGTTTCCATATTTATTTGGAGCTGCAGGAAGCATGAGTGGTGTACTTGAATTGGAATCAACATCAAAAAAATATGAGTTGGCTGAAAAAATTGGTTCTTATGAAGAATTTCCAGAACGATGGTCCAATTATTCCATTCTTTCAAATGCCTCGAGATTTGCTGAATTGCAAACACATATAATAATTGATTGCGGTGTGGATGATGTATTCTATAACTCCAATAAATTATTCCATGTAAAATTGAAAGAATTCAATATAGCCCATACTTTTATAGAAAAAGCAGGGGGGCATTCATGGGAATACTGGGTTGAATCTCTGGAAAAGCATGTGCAATTTTTTGATCAGTTTTTTTACCGAAAATAATTTTTTTGAAGCAATTACAATCTGCAAATATGAATAGTAAAACAACTGAAAAGAAATTTCTTCCATTTATTTGGGCATTTATTGCAGTTATTCTGATCAACGGATGCTCAGGGCCATCAGCAGTTTTGTCTCAGCAATCCTGGGCTGAACGAACTTTAGCATCGCTGACGCTAAGAGAGAAAATAGGTCAAATGATGCTCTATGGAATGCATATGAAATTCATGAATGCAGAAGATGCGCGGTGGAAAGAAATAACGCGTGTCATTCAACAGGACGGAGTTGGAGGTATTCATATTTGGTACGGTGAAACTGGTGCATCCCTGACAATGCTGAATGAGCTACAGCGGATGTCAAAGATTCCGATCATCGTTGATGCGGATATTGAATACGGTCTGAATCAGCGGTATAAAGCCGGGACCGACCTTCCTCCGCTTATGGCAATTGCCGCAACAGGTGATCCAAATCTTGCGTATGAAGCGGGAAGAATTTCGGCAATGGAAGCTGGAGCTGTTGGTATTCACTGGAATTTTTCACCGGTAACCGATATAAACAACAATCCCGCAAACCCGATTATAAATACGAGATCTTTTGGAGAAACAGCAGAGATCGTAAACAAATTTTCTGTGGAATATATCCGCGGACTTAAGGATCATGGAATGCTTTCCACGGCCAAGCATTTTCCCGGGCACGGAGATACAGAAACAGATTCTCATTCAAGCCTTGCAAGTATTCCCAGCGATTCAGCGCGAATTTGGTCAGTGGAAATTGAACCTTTTCGGCACGCCATCGCAAATGGCGTTGATGCGGTGATGGTGGCCCATGTTACCGCACCCGATTACCAGCCGAATGCCGATCTGCCGGCAACGCTGTCCCCGTATTGGGTTACGGATGTGTTAAAGGGCGAACTTGGATTTGACGGTGTCGTAGTAACGGACGCGATGGGAATGGGCGGCATCACAAAAAATTATTCCAACGATTACGGACTTATACACGCCATTAACGCAGGATGCAACTTTATTATTCAAGCGCAAAACGTAACCAAAGCAATCGATGTTGTTGAGAAGGCAGTTAGAGAAGGAATTATTGATCTCTCACGGATCGATGAATCAGCATTGAAAATGCTGAGGATGAAGGAAAAAATTGGCTTGCATGAAAAACGGACCATTGATTTATCATATGCTCAAAAAACACTCGGTTTATCTAAGAATAAAAAAATAGCGTCGCAAATTGCTGAGCAATCACTGACATTGGTGAAAAATGAAAACAATGTCATTCCTCTTGATACGGGTTCAAGCGATGCCTGGGTTTTGATTGATATGTATGACTCACCAAACAACCATTCAGAAAGCACGATGTCACGCCTCATTCGGCAGAGCGGGAAAAAGGTAATTCAATTTCAGATAGACGAGTCAGATAGTTCAGATTATCTGCAGTCAGTTATGAACCAGATTGTTCCCGATCAGATGGTAATTCTAAATGTATTTGCAAGTCCGAAAGCGCATAAGGACAGGATCGGCCTTCCGGACGCTGAAGCAGATTTTGTCCGAAATCTCACCAAAAAATCAGAGAATCTTATTATGGTAAGTTTTGGGAATCCTTATCTCATTCAGGATTTCCCTGATGTTCCCGCTTATCTCTGCGCTTATAAAGGAAATTCGGTCCTCCAATCCGCTGCCGCCAAAGCATTGCTTGGGAAAAATGCCATAAACGGAAAGCTTCCGATCACCATTCCCGGAGTGGCAGAAATGGGGTTCGGAATTCAGATTGAACCATCGCAGACTCCGATTACAAAGAGCACGGCCAAGCCCGGAACGCAATTAAAACAAGCGATGCCCTACGAGATTGGTGCGGATGCAACTGAATTGCGCAGACTCATGCAGTCAGCAGTTGAGGATTCCGCATGGCCAGGCGGAGTGCTTCTTGCGGCTAAAGATGGTATAATCTTTTTTCATGAAGCTTTCGGTTATCACACCTACGACAAGAAAAATCAGGTACATCCGTCCGATATTTTTGACCTTGCCTCGCTCACCAAAGTAATAGGCACTACATCCGGAATCATGAAATTAGCGGACCAAAACAAACTAAAACTCGATGATAGAGTGATTCAGCATCAGGACAATTTTTATGATCCGGGAAAAACGAATACAACCATTCGGCATTTATTGAGCCACACTTCAGGCCTTCCGCCTTTCAAAAAGTTTTACAGGCAAAAGGCACAGTGGGATGATGTTATCGCAACGGAGGTGGAAAGCGGCCCCGGAAAGAAAACCAGATATTCCGACATTGGATTTATGATTCTCGGAAAAATTATCGAGGAAACATCAGGATCAACATTAGACACTTTTTTAACGAATGAAATTTTTGAACCGCTGGGAATGACAGAAACCGGATTTAATCCTTCCATTTCAAAACTTCACCGGATTTTGCCAACAGAGATAGATGCGAATGGCGATGCTGTTCACGGTGTGGTGCATGATGAAAATGCACGGTATTTCGGCGGCGTAACCGGGCATGCGGGAATATTCAGTACGGCAAGAGATTTAGCAGTTTTTTCGCAAATGATGCTGAACAGCGGTTTGTACGGCTGGAAACGCATTTTCAGAGAAGGCACTGTATCCGAATTCACTTCTAAGGCCGGCATTATTCCGGGAAGTTCGAGATGCTTGGGGTGGGACAGCCCATCTGATTCTTCGAGCGGAGGGGTATTCTTGAGCGATTCCAGCTTCGGTCATACGGGATTTACGGGGACTTCGTTGTGGATTGATCCTGAAAACGAAATGATCGTTATTCTATTGACCAATGCTGTACATCCTTATCGCTCGCGTAAGAATCCGAAATATTATGATTGGCAGCACCAACTGAATTCCGCCGCCTACAGAGCCGTTGGATTATCCGAGCAAAATCCTAACCTATTATTGCGAAACAGATGGCAGACTCATAATCCCAACTGATTTTTATGAAGATTAATTTTTTTGTATATCTGACAATTCCCATTATTCTCATTGGTCAGGCCGAAGAGCGGTGGGACTGGGTTGAAACGATCCCAAAACCGTGGACATTGACGAAAGATGAAGTCTCGGAACTGCTCCCGGAATTTCGACAAAGATATCCCGACTTTCATGATCGGTTGAAAGCTTTCGCGCTCTGGCGGATCGGCACTCCATATGAGATTTTCAAGCTGGGAGAAGAAATAGATCCCGATCCCGATCCGATCATTCGTTTGGATGTGTCCGACTGCACCGCACATATTTTGACATGTATGGCATTCGTCCAAAGCGAAGACTGGGACGAAGCAAAAGAAATCATGATAGACATTCATTACAAGCCGGATCAAAAAGGGGAGAAGAGGCCAACCTTTCAAAGCAGATGGCATTATACGTCACACAGGATTTCTTTTCATCCTTCAACAATTGATATTACAAAAGACCTCACCCGCAGGACTGATCTTGAGCAGGTGGAAATCGTTTTGAATGAAAAATCGGACGGAAGCGAATTCCTTGATTTGGGATGGAAGCAACATATGATTATGGAATTCCTTCCTAGTGAAAATGTAACCGCAGCGTTTTTAGAAAATCTGCCGGAGGTGTGCGGTGTGGCATTTGTAAAAAAGTCCTATTTCTCTCAAGGTATCGTTATTGCCCATGAAGGAATGATCATTGATAATACAGATATTCTGCATGCATCGCAGGCAAAAGGGACGACGCTCAGGGAGGATTTTATGTCCTATTATTTCAGGGAAGACGGCCCGATTTTTGACGGGATGATGGTCTACAGGTTTGAGCCGTTAGAATAAATTTTCTAGCGTTCCTGGGATAAATTCCCTTCCATTGTTTCTTCGAGCTCGCGGGCAGAATCCAGGAATTCGTCTACATTCATTTCTTTTAAATAAATGGCGCCGTGTACAGCTCGTAAATGCGGATTTTCATTTTGGTACCAATAATCTCTTCCGAGCAGTAATTGTAAATCCTGATGCTGTTCCACCCAGATTTTTTGGGAGAGATCACAAAATGGTCCGTCCAATTCATAGCTGGGGAAGGAAGCATTTTTTTGGCTCAAATAACAATTCAAAAATGTTGATTTAAGGATCGCCATGGAATTCAATGTAACTGGGACAATGATGTCTGCTTCATCTAAACTAAATCGGTACCAAACATTGCGGTAACCCCAAATACGAAGTTGGGATAAATCTTTTTCTTTTTTCCATAATCTAACGGCGTCGGCAATTGCCTGCAGCACTTTGTAGTGGGTATCCGGCCCGCTCCCCTCGGGATCGAGCGCGAGGGATATAACTGTCGGTTCAATCTTTTTTAAATGATCTAAAATTGGTAATACATCGCGAGTTCTTTCCGGAGCTTTGGTGAATATATCACCCGTATAAAATCCAAGCCTCAGATGATGAATATCCTTAACCCTGACTCCGTAATTTGCCCAAACCAGTTCTTCTTCATATTCTCTAATCATTCCTTTGAGCTTCTGGATTTCTGCTGAATTTTTTTCTCCGTCGTAACAATTATCCAGTTCGTCAATGACACTCTTTATTCTGTCTTCGAGATCTGCCTTGTCATGAATGGAATAAATGGTAACGAGGCACCTTACAATCCGGTGTGCCATGCCGCGTTTTTGCTCATCAGGATTATTTCTAGCGATATTATCTAAATAATGATACACATCTTTATCCCACTTGCGGGTGAATCCTTCAGAGAAAAAATCCGGATAATCGACCATTTGAATCGTTCCTTCAGAAAGAAAGCCGCCAACCGTTTTAAGAATTTCTGACACGAAGCTGTTTGTTACGGATGTAAACCCGGACGTCATGTTCGCAAAATGGTGTGTATTCGTTGGCGGTCGAAGCAAATGAATAATATGAGGCATCATGCCAAGCATAATATCATCGTGGTGGGGGCCTGTATGGTAAAATATCTGGTTTGTCTCTTCGGCGATACCTTTTTGAACCTTTGCATCAATTTCCGCTATAATATCCTGCGCAGTTGATTTCCCTAAATTTGGAATAGTTTTGCAGAGCGGATCATTTTTCAAATCTTCTTCCGTCAGTTTTTTCCCAAACGTATTGATTTTTTTCGAGAGCCGAAGAAGAGCCCACTGCTGTTTGGATGCATCCCAAGGCGCCTCATTCCAATATTTATTTTCTATATCTGTTACATGTTTAGCCGCACCTTTTGTTAGATAAAACCTGCTGTTCGGCATGTTTTGCAATACTGAAGCAGGATATTTCACATCGGGTTTGGACTCAATTGACTGTTTAACAACCGATGCCTTTGCCTCGCCTGCAGCAATAATAATCGCAGCTGCATCTTTATTATAGGTAATAGTCCCAAGCCCAATGGTGATAACGAGACGGTTTTTACTGATTTCAATTCCGCCTAAATCTGTGGCCGCGGCCGCTTGAGTTTCGAAATTTGTTTCCAGCAATCTGGTCGTGGAATTGTGCTCTGATCCGCGGATATTAAAAGCAATATGGCCGTCCGGGCCTATGCCTCCTAGGAAAAATCCAATTCCTCCAAGCTCCTGAATTTTATTCTCATATTGATTGCACCACTGATCAATAAGATAAATGGAATCCTGCTGATTTTTCTCAATAGCTGATTTTGGTTCCCGGTGACGAAGCGATAAATCAATAATTCCTTTCGGAAAGACATTCCCCCAATGTTTGTTATCAATCAGGGGAATTTCATTGCAATTCATCAAGAGAGCATTTTTTGCCGGAATTTCAAATTCATCCAGATAAAATTTATTAACATAATTAAAGAAGCTGTTATGTTGTTGCGGATCCATCGGATAAAATTCATCGATTTGTACAAATGTTAAGTTTGAAAGATTCGGCTTCTTTTTTAAATCCAGTCCACGCTCGATTCTTAGGCTTATAACATCCTTCTCATCCCAATTATTGAGTATATGTTGAGTCCATTTGATAAAGTATTCAGGAGTTTTGCCTGTTGGAAGGCTGATAATTCCTTCCGGATTTTCTGAAGCCCATTCTAAGAATCGGAGAGAAGTGAGAAGGCCAAGGTCGGGGAAATTATCAACTAATATATATGGAATCCGGCTTGACTGCGATTTGAAATCCTGGTTGTTTGCAAAAGCGGATTCGACTTGGGACATTATTTGGTGTTTCATTATTCGCAATAACAGCGTTTAAGATAGATGTAATATTATTAATAGTATCCCTAAATTAAATACCATATCTGATGAATTATTATTTTTCAAATGCATATAGATGGATATAATGTATTGTATTATAAATCCTTAAAGCAAAATATAACTCCAGATTATTTACTTGTCTATAGAAGGCCGATTAATTATTTTTTTCTCCTGAAATGAATAGTTTAAATAACAACTTAATAATACCCCAACGGCATTTACTTAATTCTTCAGTCATTAGATTATTAATCGTTATTTCTTTCATTTTTTCTTCCGCTTATGCCGGGGTAACAGGGAAAATATCAGGACGAGTATATAATTTAGATACGGGAGATCCATTGATAGGAGTGAATCTTCAGGTGGTTGACACATATCATGGTGCGGCAACAGATGTGGATGGTCATTTTAATATTTTAAACGTCCCGCCGGGAACCTATTCATTAAAGGTGTCCATGATTGGATTTACAGATAAGGTTCTTGCCAACATCAGGGTAGAAATAGATCTTACAACAAGAATAGAAGTTGGCCTTAAACCAGAGGTTATTGAAGGTGAAGCGGTAGTAGTAGAGGCGGAACAAAAAGTAATAAAAATGGATGTAGCTGCTAGCCAGACAAGCATATCCTCAGATGAAATAAATGAACTTCCGGTGAGCAGCGTTTCGGAAGTGATCGGCATGCGTGCTGGGATTTCCGGTTTTTCAGTCAGGGGTGGAGGAACCGAAGAAACTCTTTTTATTGTTGATGGTATTACGATGAAGGATGAAAGAACGAACAAACCAATTACAGGAATTCCATTAAGTGCTGTACAGGATTTGTCAGTTCAGACGGGTGGTTTCAGTGCAGAATATCATAATATGAGATCAGGAGTAGTGAATGTTGTTACAAAGGAAGGTAACCGGAGTCGGTATTCTGGTACTTTTTCTCTTCGACAAAGCCCCCCGGGTCAAAAACATTTTGGCAAATCACCTTACGATAAAACGTCGTATTGGAATCGTCCTTATTTTGATGATGATGTTGCTTGGACAGGTACAACAAATGGTGCGTGGGATGAGTATACCCAGCGTCAGTACCCAACGTTTAATGGCTGGAATGATGTTTCAGAAAAAACTTTGATTGATGCAGATGCAACGAATGATCTTACGCCCGCATCTGCTAAAAAATTATTTACTTGGGAGCATCGGAAAAACGGGGCGATTTCTGACCCTGATTATAATATTGATGCCGGGTTTGGAGGCCCTGTCCCATTTGTAAGCACCAAGTTGGGTGATTTAAGGTTTTTCGCATCGTACCGTCAAGAGCAGGATATGTATTTGTATGCAGTTTCAGAACCGGGGCTGTCCCAAAAAACAGGGATGCTAAAACTCACATCAGATATAAATAAATCAACCAAATTTGCATTTACAATGATAAATGGAAATATGTCGGCAACATCTTTATCAAGAGGTGGAAATGCAAATTACATGGATAGTGTATGGGATCTGGCTTCTCAGGTGAACCGGCGCGGATTTACAATGCCATGGCGAATATTTACTAATGAATACTGGTCCAGAGCATCGGTAAACTTTTCGACTTTTTCTGGAAAATTAACAAAAGTTTT
>JASLML010000008.1 GCA_030746535.1 Fidelibacterota bacterium | reverse complement strand
GATCTAGCGCAAGACCAATCTGAGAAAAACCCTGTATTTTATCTCCAGTATGCGCATGCCCGTATCTGCAATATCATAAAGCGCGGATCAGCTGAAGATGTTTCAATTGGCCCTGATGCAGACTTCACAATGCTGACCGAGCCATCAGAAAAAGAACTGATCAGGAAGCTGGATCAATTTCAGCATACAATGGAATCGGCGCTGGAAACGCTTGAGCCGCAAATGATCGCCAATTTTCTTCAAGACCTTGCAGCAAACTTTCACAAATTTTATGCTGAATGCAGGGTTATTACTGATGATAAAAATCTATCGGAAGCGCGGTTGGGTTTAATTGAATCTGTTAAAATTGTATTAGCATCCGGAATGGAAATCCTCGGTATATCCTCCCCCGATCGGATGTAATTCTATTAGTGGAGGCGGGGAGATTCGAACTCCCGTCCGAAACAAGTTTCAAAAGACCTTCTACATGCTTAGTCGCCTGGTTAAGTGTTGCTGAAATACGATCCAGGGACCCACGCATTCCAGCCGAAGCCTGATAATTTCTCAGTATGCCGCATCAGGCAGTCTGCATACCCAGCCTGCGTAATCGACGCCCATAAGCCTGCCTGCAGGCAAAACTGGCTCAGGACGGGCAGCTTACTTAAGCAGCTGCCATGTAGCCGTAATCGGCAACTATGGTTTTTCCAGATTGATTTAAGAGGATTCTGGGGCCTCTGCATGCCGTTCTAAGGAATTCCTGTCCCGTCGAAACCGGTCGCCCCCATGTCAAAAAGCGGGTGAATTTACATCCAAAAACGAAAGAAGCCACAGTCTGCATCCCGGTTGGGAAAGCACCCTGCGGCATCTTTCAAATCAAAGGCTCTCAACGCCAACCAAGAGCCTTCTTTTTCACTTGCCAACCTCTTTTGTTATGCAATTCATAAGAATCAGCATAAGAGAGGCTGGTCAAAAATAAGAGCCGTTATAATTTAGAGCAAGTCTAAAACATGAAAAATCAAAATTAATTTGCATTCTGATAGATTTTTTAGCTGAATTAATTTCTTTTTTCATCCAATAGCCCGTGTAGCTCAGTTGGTAGAGCAGGTGACTCTTAATCACTTGGCCGGGGGTTCGAGTCCTCCCGCGGGCACATACATGGATACCTTATGAATTTCATGGGTTCCTGTTTAAACGTAATGTTGTTTTCTGATTTGATGGACACCAATACAAAAGCAGTAATTCTGTTAAGCGGAGGCCTTGATTCTGCCACCTGTCTGGCCATAGCAATCGATCAAGGGTTTTCGGTCCACGCCCTCTCATTTCATTATGGACAGAGGCATTCTTTTGAATTACAATCAGCACGCCAATTGGCACACAAAGCCAGTGCCGCTGAACACAAAATAATTGAAATCGATCTAGCAACCTTTGGAAAGTCTGCGCTCACAGATGATATACCCGTGCCGCAGCATACATCCGATTCGGAAGCGAATGCGATCCCTGTTACTTATGTTCCTGCTCGCAATACGATTTTTCTGTCTTATGCGCTTGCTTGGGCCGAAGTGCTGCAATGCTACGATATCTTTATCGGTGTTAATGCTCTTGATTACAGCGGATATCCCGATTGCCGCCCCGAATATATTGAGTCATTTGAAAGGATGGCCAATATTGCGACAAAGTCAAGTGTCGAAAACAACAATACGTTAAAAATTCACACTCCGCTGATCGATTTAACAAAAGCAGAAATTATTCAAAAAGGTACCGAGCTCGGCGTGGATTATTCCAATACCCATTCTTGCTACAATCCGGATGAAAGCGGAACATCCTGCGGCGAATGCGATGCCTGTGCACTTCGCATTAAGGGTTTCAGTGAAGCCGGCATTGCCGACCCACTTCCGTACCAATCGTAAAGCCATGGGTTATAAAATTAAAGAAATGTATTACACGATTCAGGGTGAAGGTTTCCATACCGGAAGGCCTGCAGTGTTCTGCCGATTTGCCGGCTGTAATCTCTGGAGCGGCCATGAAAAAGACAGAAAAGACGCCGTATGCGATTTTTGCGATACAGATTTTGTCGGAACATCCGGTCCTGGGGGCGGTGAGTTTCATTACGCTGAAGACTTGGCTTCTTTTGCGCAAAATCTCTGGCCGGAATCCGTTAATGCAAAACCGTTCATCGTTTGCACCGGCGGTGAGCCTTTACTTCAAATGGATGACGCGGTAATCAATTCACTGCATGAAAATGGGTTCGAAATAGCCATTGAAACAAACGGCACCTTAATTCCGCCTGAAGGGATTGACTGGGTTTGCGTCAGCCCAAAAGCAAATGCCGATTTTATT
Source organism: Fidelibacterota bacterium (assembly GCA_030746535.1). Classification (GTDB taxonomy): domain Bacteria; phylum Fidelibacterota; class Marinisomatia; order Marinisomatales; family TCS55; genus JAAZYX01. The sequence continues at coordinate 42,781 of JASLML010000008.1, read as the reverse complement.
TTACAGCAGGGAGATGAACTGAAAATTGTATATCCGCAGCCCGGAATGGATCCCGCAATGCACAAGGATTTGGAATTCGATCATTTTTCTCTTCAGCCTATGGATGGCCCTAATTTGAAAAAAAATATTGATCGTACCGTCCAATACTGTCTTAAACATCCGCAATGGCGCATGAGCCTTCAAACACATAAATTCCTAGAAATACCTTAAAGAAAATGGAAATTTATAAAGAAGTTGGTTTTGAGGCTGCCCATTTCCTGCCGAATCTTCCCGACGGCCATAAATGCCGAGAAGTTCACGGGCATTCCTTTAAAGTTCGCATTACCGTGGACGGACGGATTGATAATCATACAGGATGGGTAATAGATTTCGCGGATATTAAACAGGCATTTGATCCTATTATGGTTCAGCTTGACCACAGCTGTCTAAACGATATCCGAGGCTTGGAAAATCCTTCCAGTGAAAATCTGGCGGTGTGGATTTGGCAAAAATTAAAACCGACTCTTCCTGAATTATCAGGCATTGAAGTGAAAGAAACCTGTTCTACAGGATGCATATACCGAGGAGAATAGCGTATGGCAAAGGCAGAGGGAAAATCTTTTGAGTTTGAAAGCGAAGATCAGGTTCGTCCGGATTATCTTGAAACATTCGAGTTTAACAGCCCGGACCAATACATATGTACGGAAACGGCTGAGTTCAGCGCTGTGTGTCCGTTCAGCGGATTGCCGGATATAGCGGATGTCATCATTGAATATTACCCAACGGGTGGAAAGTGTGTAGAGCTTAAATCTCTGAAGTATTATTTCATCAGCTTTCGGAATGTCGGTATTTATCAGGAAGCGGCAACAAAGCGCATTTATAAGGATCTGAAATCCGTACTTTCTACAGATAAATTACAGGTTACTACTTTGTACAATACGCGCGGCGGATTTGATACGACCTGTATTGAAGGAAGCCTGGATTAGTCTAATTTTTGGTCTAAACTGAGTATTAATTTCTTTAACTTTCCGACCGCAATTTTAACGATATCAGAGCCCGTAGCTCAGTTGGTAGAGCAGTGGCCTTTTAAGCCATTGGCCGAGCGTTCGAGTCGCTCCGGGCTCACAAGAATTTTTAGGTTCCTCATTTAGAAATCTTAGTCATCGCTTTTTAAGGCAATTCGTTGAATAACAAGATATTTATTTCCCGGCCCTCCGAAGAATCACTCCGCGAAACGGGAGTATATGACTGGCCCATCTGGACCTGCGAAGTGTCCCAATTTCCATGGGAATATTCGGATCAAGAATCATGTCTTATATTAGAAGGTGAAATAGAGGTTAAGACGGAAGTGGAAACGGTAAACATTAAACCCGGCGATTTTGTGGTTTTCCCAAAGGGTCTGACCTGCACATGGATTGTCACATCCCCGGTAAAAAAGCACTATTCATTTACCTAACCTGTAGCCATCATGTATAAAGAAGAATTTTATTCCAGGCATATTGGCCCAAATCAGGAAGAACAGCAGCAAATGCTTAACACCTTAGGCCTTGAATCGCTTGATGATTTAATTGCCCGCACAATTCCGAAGTCCATCCTGAACACAGAATCTTTGGGTGTCGGTGTAGCATTAAGCGAAGCCGAATTAAGTAAAAAGATGAAAACGATCGAACAGCAAAACAGTGTTCTGACTTCCTTAATTGGGATGGGATATTACGGCACATTCCTTCCACCGGTGATTCGCCGCAACATACTCGAAAACCCAGGCTGGTATACAGCCTACACACCTTATCAAGCCGAAATTTCGCAGGGCAGACTGGAGGCGCTGCTGAATTTTCAGACCATGGTCTCCGACCTAACAGGGTTGCCGATTGCCAACGCATCTCTCCTGGATGAGGCAACCGCAGCTGCAGAAGCAATGATCATGCTTTACCGGAATTCAAAAAACAGAAATATCTTTATTGTTGCAGATAATTGTCATCCTCAAACCATTGATGTGCTAAAAACACGGGCAGAACCGCTGGGTATCGATCTTGAGATACAAACAGCCGAATCAATTTCGATCAGCGAAAATACATTCGGTTGTCTGTTGCAATATCCGGCTACGGACGGATTTATTGCGGACTATTCCGATCTGTGCAGCAGAGCCAAAGAAGCGGGAGCCGCGGTTGCTGTTGCCACCGATCTGCTGGCACTTACAATGCTCAAGCCTCCTTCCGAATTCGGAGCTGATATTTGCGTTGGAAGCGCACAACGGTTCGGAGTTCCGATGGGATACGGAGGCCCGCATGCAGCATTTATTTCATGCAGTGAAAAACTAAAGCGTAACCTTCCCGGACGGATTATCGGAGTATCAGTTGACCGGCACGGGAATCCCGCGCTTCGCATGGCTCTTCAAACACGAGAGCAACACATTCGAAGAGAAAAGGCAACTTCAAATATCTGTACGGCTCAGGTTTTACTGGCAGTGATTGCTGGTATGTATGCGGCATATCACGGGCCGGATGGATTGAAAAATATAGCAAAAAGGATTCATTCCCTCACAAACACTCTCGCCGATTCACTACAAAAAGTCAAGATGAACCCCGTTCACAAAAACTTTTTTGATACAATAAAAATAAAGGCAGGCGAAGACGTATTACAGGAAGGATATGATCAAGGATATAATTTCAGAGATTTTGGCGATGGCCATATTGGGATTTCTCTTGATGAAACATCCACAGAAAAAACCGTTGAAGATATTGGGAAAATAATGGGTGTTGAAATTGAGTCTGCTAACAATAAAATAAATATCCCGAATCCATTAAAACGGAATTCTGATTTCCTTTCGCATCCCGTTTTCAATACCCACAGATCTGAGACAGAAATGCTTCGGTACATCCACAGGCTGGAATCCATGGATCTTGCGCTAAATGTGAGTATGATTCCGCTTGGATCATGCACAATGAAACTCAATGCGGCAAGCCAGCTAGAACCCATCACATGGTCCGGATTTTCCAATATGCATCCGTTCGCTCCTGAAGATCAAACCAAAGGATATCAGGAATTGTGTGAAGGTTTGGAACATCAATTGGCGAAAATCACCGGACTGCCCGCAGTCTCTCTACAGCCGAATTCCGGCGCTCAGGGCGAATATTCAGGACTAATGGTGATTCGTGCTTACCACAAATCCAACGGAGAGAGTCAGCGGAACATTTGCTTAATTCCTTCATCTGCACACGGTACAAATCCCGCAAGTGCGGTATTGGCAGGTATGAAAGTTGTAGTGGTGGCCTGCGATAAACATGGCAACATTGATGATGAAGATCTGAAGGCGAAAGCGGAAGAACACAAAGAACATTTAGCGGCTTTTATGGTTACCTATCCTTCCACGCACGGCGTATTCGAAGAAAAAATTCAATCCATCTGCAAAATTATTCATGAAAATGGCGGACAGGTATATTTAGACGGAGCCAACCTTAATGCCTTGGTTGGTCTTTGCAAGCTCTCTGATTTAGGAGCTGATGTCTGCCATGTAAATCTCCATAAAACATTTGCCATTCCTCATGGCGGAGGTGGACCGGGAATGGGGCCAATTTGCGCAGCGAAACACTTATCGGAATTCCTTCCCGGGCACACGCAGGCAAGCATCGGAACGGATGCATCTATCCCCGCTGTTTCATCTGCGCCGTGGGGAAGTGCCGGAATACTCCCGATCTCATGGTCCTACATTTCACTACTTGGTGATGAGGGTTTAAAAAAGGCATCCGAAGTTGCCATCCTGAATGCAAACTACATGGCTAAAAGGCTGGAAGATCATTTTCCGGTCTTATACAAAGGGAAAACCGGTTACTGCGGACATGAATTCATCATTGATTTAAGGCCACTCAAAAACGGCACGGGCATCACGGATGAAGATGTTGCAAAGCGCCTGATTGATTACGGGTTCCATGCTCCTACAATGTCCTTTCCCGTTGCTGGAACATTGATGATAGAGCCAACCGAAAGCGAATCAAAAAAAGAATTGGACCGTTTTTGCGATGCTATGATTTCGATCCGAAATGAAATTAATGATGTTGCTACCGGGAAAAGTGATGCTAAGAATAATGTTTTAAAAAACGCTCCCCACACCGTGGTAGAAATAAGCTCTGACAAATGGGATCATCCTTATACCCGGGAGTCAGCGGCATACCCGGCCGCATGGCAAAAAGAATTTAAATATTGGCCTGCCGTAGGAAGAGTTAATAATGCACACGGCGATAGAAATTTAGTGTGCACGTGTCCGCCGGTAGAAGCGTTCAATTCTGCTGATTAATCCTTATAGATTCTTATAACTGTGTCCTGATTTTTCATCATGTGTCCGCGGTACATGCCTTCAGTGTTGAACGGCATTGCAATATTCCCATTGCTGTCCATGGCAATCACGCCTCCTCTTCCACCTCTGGCTGTTAGTTTTTCTATGACTTGCTTTGCCGCATCCGAAACAGAAATGGATTTGTATTCCATCATAGCTGATACATCGTAAGCGATATTCCCTCGGATAAAATATTCTCCCTGTCCGGTGCCGGATACACCGCATGTTTTATTGTCTGCATAAGTTCCGGCGCCAATGATTGGAGAGTCTCCGATCCTTCCCCAACGCTTGTTAGTTAATCCGCCGGTAGACGTACCGGCAGCAAGGTTCCCGTTCTTATCCAGCGCCACACATCCAACAGTGCCGTGCTTTTCCTTATCCTTTGCTTTCTGAAGTGACTTCCAGCGGCGGTCTGTATGAAAGTAAGCATTGTCCACAATCTCAAGTCCTTGTTCCTTTGCAAAATTATCAGCGCCTTCACCTCCGAGTACTACATGCCATGTTTCTTCCATCACTTTTCTGGAAGCTGTGATTGGATTTTTAATGGTTTTAACACCGGCAACTGCACCTGCCTGCAACGTGCTGCCGTCCATAATGGATGCGTCTAGCTCATTTGTTCCAGCACTTGTAAATACTGCTCCTTTGCCAGCATTGAACAACGGCGAATCTTCCATAATTCGGACTGCCGCCTCAACTGCGTCCAATGAAGTTCCTCCATTCTCCAAAATCGTATATCCCGCATTCAGCGCCTCTCCTAAACTTTTCCTGTAAGCTTTTTCTTTTTCCTCTGTCATATTTTTGCGTGTGATGGTTCCGGCGCCTCCATGTATCACAAGCCCGTACTTATTTTGGCCAATCAATGAAAAAGTTGTGATCACGTAAATAGCATTCATTAATAAAATTGATTTTTTAAGCATGATTGTTCCTCATTTCACCTATGACATAGCCGTTTTTTATCTCAGATATTTCTACAGACTGTATTGTGTTGCTGATATTTTCAGTATGCTTTGTATCAAATTCGACTTTGATGTAGTTGTCCGTATGGCCTGTGGCTGTACCGGATAATTCTGTTTCAACTAAAACATTCCTTACCTCATGTAAATGCTGGTTTTGGAACTCGCGTAATTTTTTATCAGAAAGATGATGCAGAATACTGCTTCGTTCTTTTTTTACATTATGACGGGTCTTTTTTTCCATGGATGCCGCAGGTGTGTTTGCACGCTCTGAATAAGAAAATATATGCAGATATGAAATATCAAGGTCATGTAGGAATCGGCACGTCTCAGAAAAATCATCCTCGGTTTCTCCGGGGAAGCCTATAATGACATCAACACCAATACAAGCATCCGGAATGCGCTTTTTGATTTGTGCAATCCTGTTTTCATACAATGATGTTATGTACCTGCGCTTCATTTCACCCAATATCTTGTCCGAACCTGACTGAAGCGGTACATGAAAATGCGGCATGAATAATCGCGATGATGAACAAAAATCAATAATATCATCAGTTATCAAATTGGGTTCAATAGATGAAATACGAATTCTGTCAATATTATCAATAGCATCCATTTTCTTGATCAAATCTAATAGAGATTCTCCGCGATCTTTTCCGAAATCCCCAATATTTACCCCAGTCAATACAATTTCCCGAGCATCCGTCGCGGCAACTTCCCGTGCTATTTTCATCGTATCTTTAATCGTACCGCTTCTGCTTTTTCCGCGAGCCAAAGGAATCGTGCAAAAGGAACATGTATAGTCACAGCCATCCTGAACTTTCAGAAATGACCGTGTGCGCTCTCCAGAAGAATAGGAAGGTGTAAAGCTGTTCACATGATCAATTTTCGACTTAATTACCGTTGTACTGCCGTTCAGCTCAATTTCATCCAAGTGATCTAATAGATTGAATTTTTCTTCTGCACCGAGTACAATGTCAACGCCCTCAATTTCTCCTATTTCATCCGGTTTTAACTGTGCATAACATCCTATCACTGCTACAGCTGAATCAGGATTCCTGCGTTTTGCCTGACGTATGATTTTTCGCGCTTCTTTGTCAGCATTCTCTGTCACTGAGCAGGTATTCAAAACATAAATATCAGCTTCATCCCTGAAGTCGACCTTTTCAAACCCGCTGCGAATGAAATCGCGGGAAATGGAAGAACTTTCCGAAAAATTCAGTTTGCATCCCATTGTGTGAAATGCAACGCGTTTGGATGGTGTACTCATGGCACTTGAATTATTTCTTAAGCAGTTACAGGAATTTTGGAAAGATCACTCTTTTGGGCAAAGATACGGCTGTGGTAGTCTTGAATAGAATAAACGGATATTTCAGAATCTTGCTGGCGAATTGCCCGAACAACTGCTTCCGCTCCGGATAATGTTGTCACCGCTAGCACTCCCTTTTGAATGCAGGCTCGTCCGATCGCTTCCTCATCAAAACGGGATGTCGCTCCTAACGGAGTATTAATTACCAAATTAATTTCGTTATTCTTAATTCCGTCCACAACATTGGGCCTTCCTTCTCCCACTTTGAAAATTGTTTCTGTCTTCAAACCGTTGCGGTTCAGTTCTGAAGCAGTTCCACTTGTTCCTGTCAGCGAAAATCCTAGCTCCTTCAAATCGCGCGCAACGGATATAATGTTCAATTTGTCCCCATCGTTCACCGAAATAAATACCGATCCGCTGCTTGGAACCATATTCCCAGCGCTTACGGACGCCTTTCTGAAGGACTGACCGAAACTTTCGGAAATTCCCATCACTTCACCGGTGGATTTCATTTCGGGGCTTAAAAATATAGATTCTTCAGGAAACTTATTAAACGGCAAAACCGCTTCCTTCACCGAAATATGATGATGGGAATCCCACTGATGTAATCCGAATTCTTTCAGTTTTGCACCAACCGCAAGCTGAGCAGCTATTCGTGCAAGCGGCAAATTGGCTGCCTTGCTAACGAATGGGACTGTTCTGCTCGCCCTTGGGTTTGCTTCCAGCAAATACACCCTTCCTTTTTTAAATGCAAATTGAAGGTTTATTAGGCCGCACACTTTCAATTCCAGCGCCAATTCCGTAGTAATGCGAATAATTTCATCCATAGCCTTCGCAGATATTTTATAAGGCGGAAGCACACAGGCAGAATCTCCGGAGTGAATTCCAGCTTCCTCAATGTGCTGCATTACTGCGCCAATGTGGACCGATTCACCATCACATAGTGCATCGACATCAAATTCAAACGCATCCTCCAAAAATTCATCAATAAGGATCGGATGCCCTTCTGTAACATCCGCAGATCTTGAAACATAATCGACCAGTTGTTCTTTTGAGTACACAATTTCCATCGCCCTTCCGCCAAGGACATAGCTTGGCCTAGCTAGAACGGGAAATCCAATTTTTTCAGAGACGGAAATCACTTCATCCAGCGTTCTTCCTGTTCCGAATTCCGGACAGGACACGTTTAATGTTTTTAGAATCGAACCAAATTTCTCTCGATCTTCCGCTGCATCTATACTTTTCGGTGATGTACCAATGATTGGGACACCTGCCTTCGCTAGCCTATTGGCAATTTTCAACGGGGTCTGTCCGCCAAACTGAACAAGCACTCCTTCAGGTTTTTCAAATTCAACTATGTTCAACACATCTTCAAATGTTACCGGCTCAAAATAGAGGCGGTCCACAAGATCAAAATCCGTACTGACCGTTTCCGGATTGCAATTGACCATGATGGTCTTGAATCCTCTGTCTTGCAATCCGAAAACTGCTTGAACACAGCAATAATCAAATTCAATCCCCTGACCGATCCTGTTGGGACCACCGCCTAAAATGATCACTTTTTTTCCATCGAGAGGCACAATCTCATTTTCCTCATCATAGGTGGAATAGCAATACGGTGTTTCTGCCGCAAATTCTGCGGCGCAAGTATCTACCACTTTGTAAGCCGGCAATACATTTTCTTTTTTTCTTAATTCACGGATTTCTAACTCCGTTTTATGAAGCATGCGTCCAATTTGTTTGTCGGAAAAACCATTTTGTTTCAATTCCCGCAAGGATGCTTCCTTCGAAATCTCATCATTTTGGATATAAGCTAATTGTTGTATCTGATTTAAAAACCACGGATCAATTTTTGTTATTTGAAAAATGTCATCAACAGATTGGCCATCGATAAATGCATGCTGGATCTTTAACAGCCGAAATGCGGTTCCAAAACGGAGTGCTGACATATCCAGTTCACGAGCACGGGATACATCGGGATCTCCTTCAGCCGGTGGTTTTGGCTCTAACCCGTCCAGTCCGACTTCCAGAGATCTCATTGCTTTTTGAATGCTTTCCCTGAATGTCCGGCCGATTGACATTACTTCTCCTACACTTTGCATTTGAACGCCAAGATGTCCTGAAGACGACGGAAATTTCTCAAAGTCGAATCTTGGAATTTTCGTAACCACATAATCAATTGCCGGTTCAAATGCCGCCAAGGTTTTACCGGTGATATCATTGGGAAGCTCATCCAGCGTAAAACCAACCGCAAGTTTGGCGGCTATTTTCGCGATCGGAAAACCAGTCGCTTTTGAAGCGAGAGCCGAAGACCTGCTTACGCGAGGATTCATTTCAATGATGATGCATCTTCCTGTTTCAGGATTCACCGCGAATTGAACATTCGACCCTCCCGTTTCCACACCAATTGTTCTAAGGCATAAAATCGACCAATTCCTCATTTGCTGGAATTCCTTATCCGTTAATGTCATTGCCGGTGCCACCGTCGCCGAATCGCCAGTATGAATTCCCATAGGATCAATATTTTCTATGGAACACACAATGATTGCATTATCAGCATTATCGCGAATGACCTCTAGCTCATATTCCTTCCAGCCTAGCAAAGATTCTTCAATCAAGACTTCCGTTATTGGGCTCGCCTGAAGTCCGTTTTCGACCAATTCCTGGAACTCGTCAAAATTGTAGGCCACTGATCCGCCGGTTCCTCCAAGCGTGAAAGAAGGTCTGATAATGATGGGAAATTTAATTTCTTCAAGCAACGCTTCTGCTTCATCCCAGGAATGCACAAAACCACCCTGTGCCGTATCAATTCCAACCTTGTCCATGGCAATTTTGAACTGCTCCCTGTCTTCCGCTTTTTCAATAGCGTCAACCTGGGCCCCAATGAGCCTAACACCGTATTTTTTCAAAATCCCATTTTTATGGAGATCTATTGCAAGATTTAGAGCTGTTTGCCCTCCAACTGTCGGAAGAATTGCGTCCGGATTTTCTTTCCGTATAATCGCTTCAACATAATCGGGAGTAATCGGTTCAATGTATGTCGCGTGAGCCAGATCGGGATCCGTCATGATGGTTGCCGGATTGGAGTTTACAAGAATGACACGGAATCCTTCTTCTTTTAGCGCGCGGGCAGCCTGTGTTCCGGAATAATCAAATTCGCAGGCTTGCCCTATCACGATCGGCCCTGCACCGATAATTAATATGGATTCTATATCGGTTCTTCTGGGCATTTAATCCTCTTCAATAAAGATTGAATCATCTATTCCCCGGTTGATTTTGTATTTCGAGAATTTCATCTTGATGGTTCCCGCTATTTCATCCTGCTTGGGATCGAAGCCCGAATGTTCTGCAATAGAATCAAAATCGTGCCTGTCGTTATCAGGGCCACCATAGGGGTCACTGGTTGTCCATTTGCTGATTCCCTTTATGCCTAATACAAATTCTGTCTGCCTGGGGACACGCATTCCATCCACAGTTGTATAATCCATATTGATGCTGAATACGGGTTCAGCATCCAGATATACTTCCGCTTTGGTGATGACCCAATAGTCCTGATCTACGATCAAATCTATCTTTACTGCGGGCAACTCTTCATCAGAAACATCGACCCCAATATCGAGTGAGTCCGCATTAACATTACCTGAGATTCGAATCGAACCGCCTTCGCTTTGAGCGGATGTAATTGTCGAAACATTTGAAATCAATTTTAACAGATCGCGCGGATTACCGGCAAACCCTGTTTTGGGGATAATTGCAAATCCGGTCGTTTTCACTTTCATCTTGTCAGGGTATTTGTAGAACACTTTCACTTTTTTGCCCGGCATCCGAAAACCGGTCATTTTGACTCCTATTTTTACATCCACCTCATAATCTTGGATCTCCCCATACGTCTGCAATACGCTGTCGCTTATGGTTTCAAACGAAGGCAAGCCAGCAGCGATTGGGCAGGACAACATTGCCAGAATAAGAATACCAATCCGGCTCATGATGTAATATCCTTTTTCAGAAACACGTATACGGCTATTCCATAAAATGAAACAGAAAACAGCGTTAAAATCGTCAGTTTGTTCCAGATATCTGACCAGGGGATGGGGTCCCTGAATGCATCTAACCACACATCAAAATAGCTGACAATCATAAAAGGCTCTATCCGGTCAAAAAAATCCAGTGGAATTGCTTTTACAAGGTAACCAATAATAATAATTAGCATTGCTCCAATAATAGGGCCGATGCCGTTATTAACCATTGCAGAAAACATGAAACACAGAGTTGCCACTGAAAACATAACCAATATCGCTACTGCAAACGATAAAGCCATTCTTACCAGCGCTTCCTCGCGGCTCAAAATGAGGATTCCTTTATCTATAACAATCAGATCTCCTGTACCCAATACAAGCGACCCTATGCCCACGCTCCACAATGCGCAGAACAACAGTAGCAAAGCGGTATAGATATAGGTTGCAATCAATTTTGAGGTAAGAATTTTTAAGCGGCTGACCGGTCGCGTTAGTGTTATACGAAAAATACCGTTTGATCCATCGGCTGCAACCGCATCTCCTGCTGCTAGTGCTACCAGAAACGGAATATGAATCCAAAGGGCATTCATGATTATATAGGTTGCAAGAAAAGCGTTGATTATTGAGCCGACGACCATGAATGATTCGCCCAGCTCACGGGCATATTCTTGATGTATGTTTTCACTGCCGTACACAAATCCCCACAATATCAGCGGCATTAGAACGGATATCCCGATAAAACCGATATAGCTGCGCCAGCGGCCTGAGATAACTAGCATTTCATTGCGAATAAGGCCGAACATTAAATTGGGCTTCCTGAGCCGATTTTTGACAAAAACACTTCTTCAAGACTTGTCCGCGGGATAACGGCAGAAACTTCCACACCGCTTTCAACAAGCAATTTTACCGCATAAGAAATTCTCGCTTTATCCATATTCACCTTAACGGAACCGTTGCTGGATTCGCAATGGAAAACCCAGTCCAGCGATGATAATAACTCCGTAGTTTTTGCTGCATCACTCACCCGGATTTCAGTCACAAATAATTCGGAATCTTTCAGAAGCGTATCCATTTCTCCTGAAGTGATCAGTCTTCCCAAATGAATTATTGCGGCGTGGGTGCATATTTTCTGCACTTCGTCCAGTAAGTGCGATGAAACAAAAATGGTAATTCCTTCCGCAGATAATTCGCCAATTAAATCGCGCACTTCTTTCATCCCGCTCGGATCAAGCCCGTTTGTCGGCTCATCAAGGATAAGAAGCTCAGGATTCGATAATAATGCCTGTGCTATTCCTAAGCGCTGTTTCATACCCTGAGAATACGTTTTTACTTTATCGTCTCCTCTTTGAGAAAGACCAGTTCTTTCGAGGACATAATCTATTCTATCAAAATTTGTACCGTCCATTCTTGCCAGCATTTCCAAATTGGTTCTTCCAGATAAATGCTTGTGAAAATCAGCTCTTTCTATAAGTGCGCCGACGCCGTTAAGCGCCTCATTTCCGAATTGATTTACAGATTTCCCCTTGATAACCACTTCACCTTCATCCGGAGAAATGAGAGCCGTCATCATGCGGATGGTTGTGGATTTCCCGCTGCCGTTTGGCCCGAGAAATCCGTACACCGATCCCTGTGGAATCTCGAGATGTAATCCGTCCACAGCCTTCCGCAAACCATAAAATTTTGTAAGGTTTTTTGCTTCAAGAATCATGCTGCATCATACCAATAAATTTCTCAAATAAATATCTGCTGTCGTGCGGCCCGGGGCTGGATTCAGGATGGTACTGCACAGAGAACGCCGGAAACTCTTTGCTTTGGATACCTTCAGATGTATTGTCATTTAAATTCAGATGTGTCGGGATTATTCCATCAGGAAGTGAATCCAGGTCAACCGCGAATCCATGGTTCTGGCTTGTGATTTCAATTGTATTGGTTTCAAGGTTTTTTACAGGATGGTTTAATCCGCGGTGACCGAACTTTAGTTTGAAAGTTTTTGCTCCAAGAGCGATCGCAAGAATTTGGTGTCCCAGGCATATTCCAAAAATCGGTTTTTTCCCTAAAAGTTCCCTCACAGTTTTAATTCCGTAGGTCACCGCCGCAGGATCACCCGGACCATTGCTGAGAAAAACGCCATCCGGGTTGAATGCCATGATATCATGGGAAGAAGCATTTGCCGGGAATATGGTAATGCCGCATCCGTGATCCTCCAGAAGCCTAAGGATGTTATACTTGATGCCGAAATCTATCGCCGCTACCTTAAATTGATTTTCGTCGCCGTTGCCAGACCAATCATACTTTTCTTTTGCAGATACATCTTTTGCTAAATCCAGCCCGCTCATATCAGGAATTTTGGTAAGTTTTTTCATTAATGATTTTGAATCATCATCTTCAGTAGAAATAATTCCGTTCATTGCACCTTTATCCCGTATATGCCTTGTTAGGGCGCGGGTGTCAATCCCCTGAATTCCTACAATTCCCTGATCGCGTAAGTAATATCCGACCGACCGGTCTGCCTGCCAGTTTGACGGTATTACGGTTTCTTCCTTTACGGCGAATCCCGCAACCTGTATCTGTGCGGATTCGATATCATCATCATTCACTCCGTAATTTCCGATATGCGGAGATGTCATCGTTACAATTTGCCTGCAGTAAGAAGGATCTGTTAAAATTTCCTGATAGCCGGTCATACCTGTATTGAAACATACTTCGCCGGTTGTTTCTCCCTCGGCCCCAAAGGATTTTCCGTGAAACTTACGACCGTCTTTCAGGAGTAGTACGGCTGGTTTAGGCATAGGTCTCATCCGGGAAAATTATTATATAAAAAAGGCCGACCTGTAAGGAAAGGTCGGCCGGCCTGCGTTCTGGCATACACGAATTTCGGAATAATTATTATAAGATAAAACAGTCCATATGCTACTTTTTTGTAAGCGCCCATGAGCCGTCCCAATCATCTCCCGGAGGATTTTCAAGATAGTGTTCGCACCTTGGAATATAAATTCTGCTTGGATTTGTCTTCCTGCCCGGAAACATATCTTCCAACTCGTCGGATGCCTTAAATGCTTCTATGGCTTTTTGCCATTCCTGACTTCGGTACAATTTCACCGCCTCATGGTAAGCCGGCAGAAGTTTATCATATCCTTTCGGCATATTATCTTTTTCTGCGATCAGCTCAAACACCTGCGCAGGTTCTGTTTTTCCCATGACAATGACAAAATCCAAATCCCGCCAGATAAATTTATCTTTGCAGGCCTTGTAGGATTCCTCTGCCACCTGAATATAAACACCGTACTGTTTCGCAGATGCTTCGAGCCGAGCGGCAAGATTGACCGTATCGCCCATCATGGTGTAATTCATTCGCATTGTGGATCCCATATTCCCGGTCACCATCTGGCCTGTATTAATTCCGATCCTGTTCTGCATGTTATGTACAATCTCTGGCCAGCGGTCTCCCTCAGACTGCCATTTTTCCCGTAGCTCTGCTAAGCGATCCTGCATTTTGACTGCTGTTAAACATGCCCAGTATTCATGATCGTCCACAGGTGCGGGTGCACCGTAAAATGCTACAATGGCATCGCCGATGTATTTATCCAACGTACCTTTATTGTCTAATAGAATATCCGTCATTTCGGTCAAATAATCATTCAGAAGTTCTACCAAATCGGATGCAGACAGTTTTTCTGAAAAGCCGGAGAAACTCTGAATATCCGTAAAAAAAGCCGTGTGATACCCTTCGTTTCCCCCAAGCTGCGGTTCTTCTTTATTATCATACATTTGATCGATCAACTCAGGCGATATATACGTTCCAAATGTATTTTTCAGAAAGCGTTTGTCTTTTTCCACGATAAGAAAATTATAGAGAAATATCCCCAAATATGTGCCGGCCATACTGATTGACGGGCGGACAATCTCCCACATGACCAATTCTGATAAAAACTGCGTGTATGTAAACAGAACCCATGCAACAATTCCGATCAGCGGTGCCGGAAGGGTGTAAAGCGGTTTGGTCGGAATACTTACCGTAATCCCCAATATGATGGCAACAATCAGGATAATGATCAGATTTGTTGTTTTGGATGTGGGCTGAATAAACTGATTTTGTAAAATGCTGTGCATTACGTTTGCATGCACCTCGACACCAGCGAAAGTTTCCTGAACCGGCGTGTTCCGCAAATCCATCAATCCCGGCAAAGATGCGCCGACTAACGCTACCTTGTCATCAAAGTATTCCGCAAGATTTGGATCAATGCAATAACTGTACGGTAAATAGTAAAATGTTTTGAACGGACCATAATAATTCACAAACATGCGGCCATTGTCATCAATCGGAATTTCCCTTACTACCGTATCCGTCGTATCTATCAGCCTGAGAACGTTATTGTCAAAATCATAATCAAATCCGCCGTTTTTCTTGATCCCCAGGACATCAATCGCAGCTGACATAACAAGGCTCGGATAGACGTGCTCTGGGCCTTCAAAATAGATCGCAGTTGGTGCTCTCCGGATAATGCCGTCAGCGTCTTGAGGGAAATTTGCACTCCCGGCGCCTACGGATGCAGATAGCAATTCTACATAGGTATTCCCAATTCTGTCCGCAGTTGGCAATCGTTCCGCTGTTTCCTTAGGAATTCCGTAGATCAAGTGCCTTTCGTAATCATAACCCTGCGGTTCTGTGTCCATTTTATAGAGAAAATTCAGACTGTCTTCTTCTTCAAAAACCAGAGCATGGTATGCTTTTTGGGTGAATGCTGTCTGATCAATGAATGAATACGGATTTCTGCTCATCAGAAAATGATTGGCACGGTTCACCATTTCATTAGTAGTGAAATCGTGTTCAGAAATCAAATCGGAAAAAAGGAAATAATTATCGGTATTCTCAGGATCAAAAATGATATCAAACAGAAGGGCTTTCGGGTTCCCCATGGACACGGATTCTATCAATTGTCCATGCACAGCGTGCGGCCAATCCTTGTAATTGCCGAGTCCACCGTCTTCCGGTGCCGCCACCGAATTTTGATCAATATCAATGATGATCACATCTTCGATGGATTGCTCCTCCACACCGGCGACCTTGGCTTTCATGCGGGAATCGTAAGATAAGTACTCGTACCCATCGAGCAAATTTTTCAGAAACGGGATTTCCTGCGTGCCAAATCCAACGAAAAGAGCCATTGCAAGCCCAATGACTGCACCAATGCAAACGCGCTTTAGAAGGTCAGACATGATTGGAAAATAAGAAAAAGTGAAACGTAAGGTAAGCGGAAACTGCTATTCGGAATCCAGGTCCTGATTCCACTTTACGAAGTCATCTTCGCCATCCACAGACTGATCAAACTTAAACATATGGTATTTGCCGTCTTTACGGACATTGATCTGCATTCCCTCCACAAGGCTGATCCAGTCTTCAAGCGTAACTTCATACGGTCCGGAAACTTCGGTCACCGGGCCTAAGGTAAATTTGGGTTTATTCGGATTTAGGCCCCCCGGCACGAATCCTTTGCGTTTTTCCTTCCGCTCTTCGGAAATATTTTTAGCTGCATTTACGTCCACTTTTCCATCATACACCAGCACAGAACTTTCGTCATCGCCAGCGGTGGCCCTGTATTTTGTACCGCGAATTGCTGCAACAGCGGTTGGAGTGCGAATGGCAACGCTCTTTTTTTCGCCGAATGCTGCCTTGGCTGCCACCCATACATTCCCTTTATTCAGATTTGCGGAGAAATCCTTTGTCATAGGCTTTACGCTGGCGGCCGTTATTTCCAATTCTGAATTTTCACCGATGCGTACTTTGCCGCCCCCGGTGAGGGTAATTTCACAACGGGATTTAGCCTTTGTGCGAACAAAATCATTTTCATTGATTGGCATTTTAGGCTTGGCGCGAATCCAGTCCGCATCTCCTGATTTTACCTCAACCATACCGAGCGGGAGACTAATCTTGCCAAATTCAGCAGCACTAACCTGCGCCAAAAGAATGACGCAGGTTAGCAAAGCCGATTTCAAATATGTCAAATGTGAATTTTGCGCAGAAGCCAAGCGGTTATTTCACCATGATCATTTTTCGGGTGTGTTGGTATAGCATCCGGCCAAGGTTGTCAGCGGCTACAAGCCGGTAGAGATATACACCCGTCGGGACCTTCATTCCGCGGGCATCGGTTCCCATCCAAATGGAATTATGGTGGCCCTTTGTCATGGATTGATGATCGAGAATGCGTGATACTTCCTCACCACGGATATTGTACACGGATAGAGTTACAAAAGCATCTTCGCCAAGGATAATCGGAATGGATGTTACCGGATTAAACGGATTCGGGATATTCTGCCCAAGCATATAGGTATCAGGAATAAGTTCATATTTACCCATTTCGGTAGTCACATCCGCTTCTTCTCCGGCAATGATGACGAAGGCTCGTTCCTTTTCCGATCCCGTTGATGCATAGGAATAATGCGAAGCTTCACTGAGATCATGAGCAAGCCCGAGATCGCGGTCAACAAGATACACACTCCAGCCGGGATCCAAGGCCGTCAGCCATTCAAAATCCAGGTTCACAACGCCGTATTTATTGGTGGTAACCACAAGCGGCCATTCTGTTACGCCATTCCCGGATGGCTGGATATCGGTATTATAAAGACCAGCTTTATCCGACCAGTCGCGGTTGTCAAAGGCAACGCTGATGTATTCACCGATCACAGGCGGTTCACGTGTATCCAGCCTGTCCCATTCATCGGATGCCGTTGCTATCAGCCCAAAAGCATTTTCATCATCTCTGGCATTTCCAATCGATGCTCTGATATTTGCAGAAAAATCGAGTGGTAGATCGCCTGACGATTTTGCCATGACTTTACTGCTTCCCGGCCGGGGATATTTCACCTTTATTTGCGCTGCTTCATTCACAAACAGCCAGTAGCCGTTGCCCGGCTGCAGCTGCGTTGTTTCTGTATATCCACTTCCTGTATAGCGGTGCACTTTCGTTTCAACGCTACCGCTCAACACTTCAAAAGAACTTAAATATGTATCAGCATTGTAGGGCGTTGCAATCATGTTCCAGCCCGGCTGCAGGGTGATGGTCGGCACATTGGTGAGCGGTGTTGACATTCCGCTGCCAGCCTGCACAGTTTGATCGCTGGCGGTAATGATCCAAAATGCTGATGATGGAGTAAACTGTCCTGTATTTTCCTCGTACAACGCATCTACAGGATTATAAGGATTATAGCGGAATACACGGTAAACAGTATTATCGTATCCACCGAGCTCATCTTCGATTACCCCTGCAATACTTTTATCATCCAGATTACCAGGAGCTGAAATCATCCTGTAAACATTGCCGCTGGTCTGCGCCAAGTTCACTTCATTGAATGCTACTGGTATATTGACCGTATCGGATGATGAAATGCGATTCCACGTATCATGCACAACTACAGCAGCAAGCATACCTGATGGCGTAACCAAATTATCCTGTATAATGCCATCGTAGGTCATATCTCCATCCGCATCACTCAAAGTAGTTGTCGCCCAATTGTTGGCTCCCGGAACAAAAGTCTCCACTTCTACCGCCGCAATAAAATTAGACGGCAATCCTGTAATGGTTGCGGTAACATTCAAGCCATTCCCGGCCTGACCGGTAAGTACATCCAAATCTGTTGTAACGGAATAGGAAGGCAGAAAATTATCTCCGCCGCCGACCGTCCATTGGCTAAAATCCGATACATTGTTGGCGCAAATGGTTCCTTCCAATTCATTATAGGATAAATCAGAACCTTGGATCTCGATCCACTCATCCGTGGAATAGCTTGGCCGGGAATAGATCACCAAACTGTTAAAATCATTGATGCCTTCCAGAAGACCTGATGCATCCAGCTGATTCAAATCAAAGCAGACCTGCGCAGAGGTAAAATCAAAGTCGGCAGTAATGTCCCAATAGCGTTCTGCAACTCCGGATGAATCTCCTGAAGGATATTGGCCATCCACAAGTGTTGCAGTAATGGTTCCGCCGTCACCGCTGACGCCTGTGAAATCAAAGTTGGTGTTCGCATCAGCCAAATCGTAGGACCCGTCACCGCTAACTGTTGCAGTGTCTGTTTCAACGCTTGCATCGGCAGGGTCATATACTTCTACCGTATAGGTATAGTCTAGAGATCCCTCCTGCGCGTTTTTAAGGCCAAAGTGTAACAAGCCCGTTCTTTCGCCGGCACTGGCAAAATTCATGCTAAGATGGATAAAATCACTTGAACTTGGTGCAATGCCAAGAGGATACCATTCTACCGAAAATTCGCCATGCTGGGTGGTAATATCATCAATCAATACCGGGCCTCCACCGCCATCATTCATAATTCCAAGATACAGATCGACAGTTTCCCCTGCCAATGAAACCATATTGATTTGAGATGCTTCTAGCTGAAAGTGTCCGCTATGTTCGTATGCAACTAGAATATCGGCTGAACCGAATCCGCTGCTAACTTCAATGTCTCCAACGGTAACATAAGGCTCAAGATCGCCGGGCTCTCCATCATCATCGTAATCCACAAAGGCCGCGATACTATAACCTGAGCCATCAGAAATTTGAGAGCTTTGAAGCTCATAACTAATATCTTCTCCAGACGACATATCAACATAACTTTCGTGATACATTGCGTTTGCCCAGTAGCTATCATCGTCGCCGGGCGAGAAAACACCTATAAAGGCATTGCCGGTATGTATTGCGTACATATCAAATGAAAGGGTGCCTGATATTTCCCCTTCATAACTTGATAACACCAGATTGACGCCCGTGGCTTCTGCATTTTCATCCGTATAAATATCAGGAGCAAATCCAACCGGTTCACCATCGTCACAATGGCCGTTATTATTTTCATCAAAGCATCCGCCGATTGTGTAGGGTCCGTCATTGGCAACGATCTGGCCATCATGAATCTCAAAAGATACGTCTGCAAATGGAGGATTTTCGTGCCACGGGCCCAAAGCAATGTCTGGGTCGTTGTCTATACTGCTGCCCGGAAGCCACAGCCCCAGCCGCACCTGGCCAAAAGGATGGTCTTCATTAAGGCTTACATTTCCGAAAATTGTGCCGTTTCCTCCTCCGCCGCCGGTATCAAAGTGCATTTGAATTTGACCGCTTTGGTACCTCAAAGACATCAAATTCTGAATCCAAAACCACTCAAAGCTGCTTTGATTTGCTGGGAGCATAAAAAACATTTCCAATGTTATGGGGCTTGAGCCGAATGAAAAATAGCCTACGCCCGCCCCTTCGGGGGATACAGATCCAAAATTAAAGGAATAATCACCGCTACCGCCTCCACCTGAACCATTCAAGGGGGCGTTGGTATCCCAGATAGGAGATCCACTCGTAAAAGAACCGTTATATCCATTTCCGCTCTCATCGGTGAGTTGATTGCCGCTACTTTCATCGCAGTGCCACAACAGTTGCGTGGAAGCATTGGCGCCCCAATATTGCGTAAATGGATCAAAATTGTTTCCGGTGTAGAGGGCCGTATTGCTGATGCGGATGATGTCGCCGACACCATTGAAGCCATATCCGACTTGCAGCATAGTATTAGCAACAGAAGAAACAGCTCCAGCTCCACTCCAAGATGAAACATTATTTCCGTCAATGTACAGCCACATTGTATACCCGTCATACTCCAGTGCAATATGGTGCCATTCATTCAGCGTCCAGCTGTGGTTGTAAGTTTCATCAATGCTGCCGCCTCCGCCTCCGCCGCCACTATTAATTCCGAAAACAGCGCTTGTGCCTTCCACTATAGAATCCGAATGCTTTACTTTTATCTGGTAATTTGAGGAAGGCGATTGTGCCGCTGGAATCGACCAGTAGTAACTTCCGCCTGTTGGACCGCTGGCATAATCTTGAATGATATCTTGGTAATAGAAATTGTTTTCCCATAGTTCAATATTCACATTATAGCCATAACCATCGGGAGTTGTAGATGACCAGTCTATATATTCCGCCGTTCCGGCACCCCACTGATAACCCTGACCAGGTGAAGTAACGGTAATTGAGGTTGGCCCGCCACCTCCACCACCGGTTGGATAAATTGAAAAATCGTATGAATTGGCTTCAATATTATCTGTATCATGGAATCCAACAACAGAATAATAGCCCTTCGCATCATCATTGCCATCGCCGTCTTCATCAAATCCAGCTGCAATGAAATATTCTGAAAAGTCGGGATAGTCAGAATCAAATACTTCAATCTCATAATAGAAACCTGATGAAAAATCTACGCCAGGGCTGATCGTTGTAAATGCATTCGGCATGGAACCGTCTGTTGGCGGCCACGCTGTGGGATTAATAAATACACCTATATCCAATGATCCACTGGGGTGATTGAATGCATTATCAGGATAAGAGATATATCCACTCACTTGCACCGATGGATTGCTTGTCGGCGTTCCGCAAACGCTTACGGAGGCGGAAGATTCCTGGGTAAAATCATCGTATAGGGCTGTAATATACCAGCAATAGGTTTGGCCATTGGTCAGGTTCGTTTGCCATATACCATTATCTGTTACACCAAATCCCATATACCAAGATGGATCATCCTCGCGGTACAGGTGATATCCGGAAAATCCAGTATCTTCACAAGTGCCGTCCACCAGCGGCCCGTCAAAGCGGATGTAGGCTTTTGCGTCACCTTCAAGCACATACTCAATTTCCGCTTCGCACAAATTGGATCCACCGCCGGTATTTTCTACATAAAATTCAGCACTATAGTTGTTAACATTCCCAGATCCGCTATAGAGCCAAACATGGTATTCATCTGAAGGCATATCCGAAGGAATATTCCATGTGTATTCCCATGCATGATCCGTAACAGAAACGCCTGTTTCAATGGTACCATATGTAAGCCAGTTCCCATTTTCATCCTTATAATCCAAATAAATTCCAACGTCATAGGGAACATTAGCATTGGGAAGATACCAGGCAATCGTTTCGGTGTCTCCAGTATACAGCGTATCACCTGCCGCTGGCGCATATACACCTTCAGTAAGTCCACCGCTTCCTGTAATGGTAAAATAATCGCTAAGACCAATAACATTCAGTTGGTATTGGTAAATTTCAACCTGATAATTCCCACTTGTCGAAATAGTATCTGGTACAGTGAATTCGTAACTACCGTCATTATCAGTGCCTGGATCTATATTGGAATGAGTGCTGCCATCTTTTTTTAACCACAAGCTTACATTCTGTCCGCCGGTCAAATTCAGATTCGAATCCCAGGTAATTGTGTAGGTATTGCCTGCATTCCATTCCGTGTTGCTGTCCGGATAGGTAACATCTATATATTCAGTTGAATCTCCGCCGCTGGTCCCGTATTGACCAACAAGTGAAACTCCTGTATATCCATTAAACGCTTTCAGCATAACATACCAGTAGCCTTCGTTGGGGCTGGAAAACCCGCATTCTTCAGGATAGTTGCTTGAGTAAGGCCTACAGTCGTAAACGGCAGTTGTAGGTTCGCTGCCGTAGCGTACGTATAGATCAGCATCGCCGGTACCTCCGGCATCCTGATCAATAGAAAAGTTCAGAGTATCCTGATCGCTAGGAACATACAGGTAATAATGCAGTTCCGATGTGGCTGAACCTGATATTCCGGTCACCGCTTGCCCGTTTGTCAGCTCTGTGGCTGTACTACCGCCAGACCCGTTTATGATAAAATCATCACTATAGTCGCTGGTGCCGCTGAAACCGTGAAAAATATAAATCTGAAAATTGTCGCTTGTTGTAACGGTGTCCGGGACATAAAAGGTGTAACTTCCGCTGTTGCTTGTAGATCCGATTATATTATAAACAGAGGTGCCGTTTTTATACAATTCCAAGCTAACCGTTTCCGTTGAGGGTAAATCGGTATTCCAAGTAATTGTGTAGGTATTGCCTGCATTCCATACCGTGTTGCTGTCCGGATAGGTAATGTCTATGTCATCCGTTCCGCCGCCTGGGCTAACATCAATGGTGCCATACATGGAAGTGTGATAATTGCAGTAATAGGAATAGGTGCCGTACGAACTAAAGACATGAATATAACTATCGCCGTAACCAAGATCACCTGAACCGCTAAATAAGGCTGAACTAACGGTATGCGTGTACGTTTCGTTATTGGTCCACTTTACAGTATCGCCCTCATTGATATATAGGTAAGAAGGGTTGAAGGACATACTTGAAATGGATACTTCATGCAATACGTTATCCGTTGCGCGAAGGGGAGCCTGCAGCGCAAGCCCAAAAAATAAACTGATTGTAATTATCTTTTTCATCATTATATCTCCATCCTTACCGTTACGGTGTGCCCGGTGGTTCGGGAAGCTCACTTCCGCCGCCTCCGCCGCCTCCGCCGCCGTTACCGCCGCCGTTGGAGCCGCCACCATCAGATCCTGCATCACCGCCTCCGCCCATGGCCGCTGCAGCTCCGCCGCCTGCAACACCAAGGCCGACAAGTGTCCATAAGAGCCAGTTACTGCCGCCTTCTTTTTCTACTTTATCCGGTTCAGGAGGTTTTACTCCGGCGCGTGCCATAAGGTCCGCCGGTGGCTGGAGCCCCATTAGCTCCCAAGCCACCAATGCGATCTGGTCCAAAAGGCCGTCAATTTCACCTTTGTAGGTTTTGCTAACTGCGCGTTCTGTCTGTCCTGTTTCTACTGAGAAAATTTTTGCTTCAATGGTA
Organism: Fidelibacterota bacterium; assembly: GCA_030746535.1. Classification (GTDB taxonomy): domain Bacteria; phylum Fidelibacterota; class Marinisomatia; order Marinisomatales; family TCS55; genus JAAZYX01. The sequence goes on along the minus strand of JASLML010000008.1, from coordinate 19,525 downwards.
TAGGTATTACCCAGCTTTCCGAAGGATCCGGAAATCATTTTTTGCACACCCAACAGTGCGCCGATCTCAGCCGCACATTCTGCGCTGGTACAGCCGCTTTGCTGGAATCCCTGCTCATCCAGAATTTCATCCATTTGGTTCCGCTCTACCATGATAATGGCACTGGTGTTTACCAATTCGCCACTGAAGCGGTCTGTGAGGGTCTGGGCTTCCAGTGCGGAAATTCCCCGTGCCTCAAAATCAAGCACAGCAGCTGTTGGCTTATCCTGCGCATTGACCCATCCAACCAGCAGTATAGCTGGCAAGATGGAGGTTAATGTTTGTGTGGTTATTTTCATGAAATCGGCCTCTATTGCTTTCAATTCTAGATTAGTTTACATGGTTTTAGCATAAATTTCTGTGATGCCCTTCACAATCATTTCTGCGGTTCAGGCAATTCATCCAGCAGTATATCTATCATTTCGGATAATTCTCTTTTAAATATTTCTTCTTCTCCGGCATGGAATCCTCTGCGCGTCATCCGGATCGTCTGATATCCATCCACCACAAAAAGCCTGGGTAAGGTCTGGGCATTGTAATTTTCCATCACCTTGCCGCGCAGATCATATAAAATTTCCATGGTTACGCCCTTTTCCGCAAGGAAGGGTCCCGCTTTCGGCATATTCTCATATCCGGGATTTGTTCTGGTTGCCTCGGTAATATCAATCAGGAAAAACTTGATCTGTTCATCCTTATATTGTTGATAGACCTCTTCAAGGATGGGTAATTCCTTCATGCACGGGGCACACCAAGTTGCAAAAAAACTCATCAGAACCGCATGGCGGTCTGGTTGGGATTGGGGGCGAAGCAGGCGCTCATCCTTGCCCACCGTCCATTTCCTTAAGAATTCAAAATTGATCGTCTCCGGATCGGTCTTTAAGGCCCATTTGGGAGCTGTTTGACCTATTTTGAGATCCTTTGAATCATCCTTTTCCATCGCCTCATTGATGGCTTCTTCCTGCGCCAAAGCTGCAGCAGCCAGGCTAACGATGACCAGAAAAAGCTTAATTACATATTTCATGTGCAAGTGACCTTTGTTTTTAATGCGTTCAATCCAGCAATATGAGGACACGGCAGTCTCTCAGTACTCCGTGGCTTGTATCTGCCGATTTAATTTTCATTACATCCGAGTTCCCCAGCACCACGTCTGCCTTATTTGTTCCTGTTGTAGCCACAGCTTTTACCATCAGCGGATTGCCCATTACGCGCTGATCCTGCGAAGCTGCTTCGGGAGTCTTGGAATATCCTGCAACGCCGTTGGTAATCGCGTATTGCCGGTTATAATTATTTGGCCCGTACACCACACCGCCATTTTGATCTAGCAGCCGCGGAGACATGGCAGGGCGGACACCAAGGCCTCTGGCATCAATGATGATTCCGGTAACGGCACTGGTAGTAGGTGCAGCCAATCCGCTGCCAAGTGTGCCCGACGGAACAACATCGCCAGTTGGAGAAGGCGATGACGGAGGTGTCATGATCTCCGATATACCGCTCATCGGAACTTCGTATGTAACCTCTATAGATGTGTCGCTCAAATATTTTACATCACCAATCTGAACGGCTCCACGAATAACGCCCCTTACCTGTGTTTTAATTACATCATCGAACATTGCGTCGCTCATCGTTGTTTCGCTGTCTACAGTAATGCCGTTAACAATTTCCACGAGGTTCCGCATGGCATCCACTTTTGCTATGCGCAGCGCTGCCCTGCGGGCCTGTGCAGCATTAGTCAGTGCAATATCCGGTATGGCACCGATACCTGTTGCCTGAATTTTCCGATCGGAATAATTGATGGATCCATTGCCAAATTGCTGTCCGACATATCCCTGCCCGGCCGCTATCGATGTTACGATTAAAGCTGTAAAAATTTTGTTCATCCTACACTCCTGCTCTATTGAACAATTTCCCCTGTCAATCGGTTACCGGTCATTCCGGTAATTTTAAAACTCAGGCCGTCCGGAGAGGTTTGGCTTAATCCCATCGCAAGGTTTACGGCTTTCCCTTCGAATTCAATCTCAAATTCCGCCACACCGTCATCGAGACTTTTTGCGTAGGCATTCCTGATTCCCGGAACAGTCTGTGCTTTCAAAAATGATTCAAATGCCATGTAGGAGCCAAAATCCACATTTTTCAGGACAAGAAAAACCTTGATAAAATTGGACTGTTGCGTGCTCCATTTTTCGATCAGCTGGCGAATAATATCGCTGCCGAGCACGGCTGCCGCCTCATTTACGGCATTGGTACCTGCTGTAGATTCTGAAATATGTACCTTTTTCCCGCGTGCCTGCGGAACGACCGCCAGAATTTCTCCCGTGTCCACACGTATGATCTTCCCGTTTATATCGGCCTGTCCGGAAAACATATTTGATTCTCGTTTGCCAAATTTCACTTTCCCGCCGGAAGAAATCTTTGCCGAGCCAAGCACGAGCACTTCTGCGCCTAACTGACTTGCGATCTTTGCAGCCGCTGCCACATTCCCGGAAAGTGCCTGATTATAATCCGGTTCACCTTTCATAGCAGCAACCAGCTGGCGGTCCACAACATCAAACCCTTTATCATAAAACATTTTCAAAAGCTGTGTTTCCGCGAAATCAGAAGCAGTTTGATCAATCAGGTTATCTTCGTTAACGAGGAAAATGATTCTTGGGCGATTCATGCTCGTCAGCAGCGTCTGCAGCGCCATTTCATCCTGCATTACCTGATCCAATATCTGAGTGACCTGTGCTTCAATAGTAACCTCCCACAGCCCATCCGGACCCTGACTTTCTGAAATGATATTGAAGGTCTTTACAAAACCCTGCGCTTTGGAATAAATATTATCCGAAAAGGATGTAGCCGTTACCTCTGTCTCGGAAGAGATAAAGGCCCCCAGCCCGACTTCCACTGCATCCCGCTTGGCCTGATCGATGGCCGCATCTTTGGTCTGGCCGTAGCCTGTTCCGTTGGCCGTCTGCGAAAGCAGTATTTGGCCACATGCGGCAAGCAGCAATAAAGCCAGTTTTAGTTTTCCTATTTTCACCATATGTGTGTCTTTCTGTAATGATGCACGAATGCAGAGTAAATTATCTATATCTCTTTCAGGATGCAATGATAATCATTGATTCATTGATCCGTGTGACGCAGGTCATACGGGGAGTGCAACTATGTTTCATTTCATCATAATTTCAGCTAACTTATTGTTTCACATCAACCTGAGAGAGGTATTTATTATGAAAAAACATTTAATCTTTACATTACCTATACTTTCCCTACTGATGATAACGGCCTGCAGCACGAAACCAGAAAGCGACGTAGACACACCCGAATATCACTACAAGGCCGGTATGCGAGCCATCGATAACGGCGATTTCATGCAGGCAATCAAATCCTTTGAGCGGTCGGTGGATTTGGACAGAAAATTTGCGCTTGGCTACGGCGGATTGGGACTTGCCCACGCCCATTTGGGCAACAACAGCGAAGCCAAAAGCAATGCCGGCAAATGTGCCAGCAGAGGCAAGAAAGACCCCGAAGCGCTTGCCCTGTCTGCGAGGGTCTGGATAACAATGCGCGATTCGGAGAAGAAATGGTTCAATAAAGCAGAGGATTATCTCGAAAAAGCATTAAAACGGAATAAGAACCATGAAGGCGCACTTTACTGGTTTGGCGTTGCACACCTTTACCATTTTGATTTTGCAGATGCCGAATCCTATTTCCGCCGCGTAGTCGAAATGAAAGGCGAATACGCAGGAAAAGCTGATTACCAGTGGCAGCGATCCCAGAAAATTGTGCGTGCTATGCCCGGAACGCCTGCCGGGAAAAAAGTAGCACTGCAGGAAAAAATAACCCGCGCTGACATGGCAGTTCTATTTGCAGAAGAATTAAAGATCGGCGAATTGATCGCACGAATGCCCAAGCAAAACCCGGGATTTCAGACGCCTTCTCAAATGGCCTCCCAATCAACAATTCAAACACCCAATGACGCCAAAGGCCATTGGGCCGAAGCATGGGTGAAAGATATGATGCGTTACGGTATTTTGGATCCGTTTCCGGATGGGAAATTTTATCCGAATGACGTTGTGGACCGGGCGAATTACGCAATGGCGGTGCAAAGGCTATTGGTTGTCGCCACCCGCGACGGAGGTCTTGAAACACGGTATTTCGGGGAAAATCCGTCCAGATTCAGTGATGTGCCCAGCAGCCATCCGGCATACAATGCAATGGCGCTGTGCAGCGAGCGCGGTATTATGCAAGCCGATGTAATGACCGGCAATTTCAATCCGGCAGGGCATGTTGGCGGAGCCGATGCGCTGCTGATCGTACGCACCATTCAGACATCCTTGAGAATCACTTTCTGATTGCCAGTACATTGAATTATTTGCAGGGGCGGGGAACCGCCCCTATTTTTTTTACCATGCGCCACAGCCTCAACCTTGTTGATAAAATACTGCTGGTTTATCTGCTCAGCCTAACTGTGCATATTGTGCTGACCCTTAAGGTGGTGCCTGATCCCGCAATCCATATTGGTGCAAATGCGACCATTATGCTGGGAATATACCTGATCGCCGCCGCACACAGAACATATCCGGGGAAATTGATCGAGTTCCTGCACTTGTTTTATCCAATATTTCTACTGATTTGGCTTTATCCGCAGGTATGCCTGCTCAGGTTTACTGTCATTCCGCAGGATTTAGATCCGATAATTATCGAATGGGATAATGCATTATTTGGCCAGCAGCTTTATGTAACGATTGCCAGTAGATTGAATCTATTCTGGCAAGAATTTTTTCACGGGATTTATTTCCTTTACTATATTAGTCTGGGTTTATTTGCAATGCTCACCTACCGATCGCAGCGGCAGCTGGTAAACACCTATCTTTTTACTCTGATGCTATGTATGTGTGTGCACCAGTGGAGCGTTGTTCTTTTTCCTTCTGCCGGGCCAATGCATCTTAGGGATGCATGGATTCATAATGGTGTTTTCTTCATTCCAATCATGAATTTCATCTACAACAATGTGGATAAAGGCGGTGGTGCATTCCCAAGCCTTCACTCCGCTGCGGTAGTGGTGGTTGCTGTATTCGCAAGCAAAATGTTTCCTAAGTGGACAATCCCGATTTCCCTGTTTTGTGCAGGTGTTTTATTATCCACCTTTGCCAATCTCTATCATTACCCGATAGATGCCCTTGCTGGCGCTATCACTGGTGGATTGTGCGCAGTTCTGTTCCCCAAACTTTATGGCTATATTCAGCGCAATGCGTCGCATTAAACCGTTATTCTATTTGGGGCTGCTGTCGTTCCTCAGTTTGGATTGTGTCGAAACGGTTATTTCCGTTCGCCTGCTGCCCGATGGCCATTACACTCTGCGCTTCCAATCCAAGGGGGACTCTACAGATGTATTTGATGATGATTTCCCTCACCCACTGAGTGACGACTGGACCCGCTCTGTTCAGCAGCAGGAAAATGACGGCAACAAAGTATGGACGCTGAATACCCACGGGCTATTTTCAGGCAGCATTGCATTCCCCCAAGGCAGCAATTCCGCAATTGATCTGAATCATTCCATCAATGTCACCAAAACAGATGGATGGATTGCAACACATTACAAGCTGGAATACCGCTTCAGAGGCAGGGAAGCCTTCAGAAAATACCCGCAATTTGCTAAACAGATCCGGGGCGTTTCCTCCGATTCCACCCAATGGATTTCGGAAGTGCTAACCTTCATCGTATCTGCCGGAATGGATGATCTGCAGCTTTCAGTTCAGCAGGCGATCGACCCCGATCTGGCTGAGCGGATAAAGAATCATATACAAGGCTACTTTATACACATCAAGGAAAAGGAATTGTTTGATGAACTTAGCCGGGATTTTTTGCGCAATGCTTTCGGACCATTCCTTAATCAGCTGCCCCAGGATTATGTAGAAAGCGTGAAGGGTGCAATGGCGCCATATGAACAAGAATGGCGTATAACAAGCGGGCTGGCCGATGATAACATACGCCTGTATGCTTTCCTTCCAGGCGTTATTACCACACACAACGCAGATGCCATTTCCGGTGATACATTGAAATGGAAATTCGGGCTGGAACAATTTTTGAACGACGATTACAACATTCGGGCAGCTTCAATTGTTTATTCCCCGAGACAGATTCAAGCTGTAATTTTAGGCCTTACAGCACTTTTTTTACTGTTTCTGTGGATCATATTCAAAACAAGAAATAAACAATAATTATGTACAAATCACTGCTACTGATGGCTTTTGTTTCTCTGGCGATGGCAGGGCCTAAATTCAGCGATGAACAGCTCAAAGCGATGACGCCGCATTATTTTACACGCAACCACAGCGCCCCCCAGCTGATGGCTGTATCGATCTATAAAACAAGGACAGGGCGCGTGTACCGCGTGGACATTAAAGCGGACAGAAACCGCTCCAATGATGATCTCAGCTTTGCCTATTCCGCCCTGACCACGATGGGTCAGTACTCCAAGAAAAAATTCAATGAATTCATAGTTGTAATGCATTACGATGTAAGGGGTAAACCGCCCGAAGTATGTGTTGGCAAAGCCAAATGCACGCTTGACTGTTTTGTTCATAATAAAATACCGTATGAAAAGTGGTGGAAAGAATGCATCACTTTTAAACAGATTTGATGCCCTCTCCCCGCCAGCCCCAATCGATCGCAGAAACTCCGCTTGCACATGGAAGCACAGCGCCTGTCAGCCAGATAATGCTGGACGAACAATCACTTGCCGACCTTACCGAATGCTGCAAGAACACTAAAAAACTCATACAATGGCTGGACTCCATAGATAGGCGCCCGGGGCTGAAAGAGCTCGATCAAAAGCTTGCCTCCATGCATGTGGACATGGAAGCTTTGAAACGCAATATTCGTTTTGTTGAAAAAGGATACCAGAGGAACGTGCTAAAGAATAATGAGCATTACGAACTAGTGGCTATCTGCTGGAAGCCGGATCAGGAAACTCCGATTCATGACCATGTCGGCAGCGACTGTGCTTTTCTGATATTAGAAGGCGTATCCACCGAAACAATCTATACCGCCGATCATCAGAACCTTGCTGAACAACAATACAAGCGCGAATATCAGCCGGGAGAGGTCTGTGCTGCTGAGGAACAGGATATCCATAAGGTGTCCAACGAAACGAAAGGCGATCTGATCAATCTCCACGTGTATACCCCTCCGCTAAGCGGATTTCAGATATACCAAGAAAAACAGTAATCGCACGTGCTCACTATTCTGCCATTACTTCTTGCCGGAACTGTTTGGCAATCGGAAACAGCGTTGCCTGCAGATTCATTGTTTAACCGCACCTTTCTGACGACTCCCAATGTTTTTCATACCGAACCGGAGGTGCTGTTTACGAATCGGCCGCAGCATATTGACCTGTTTGTGGAATTTCCAAAACAAGACCTTGAATCGGTCCGGCTTTATTTCAGAACAGATTCCATGACCGTGTGGCAGGAAATTCATCTGGATTATTTCCGCGGAAGATATCGGTATCTTTTCGATCCCAATGCCATCCCGGGAACAGCGCTCGATTATTTCTTCGTTGTTACCCAGAAAAATTTCTCGATCTATGCCGATCCGCTGGATGAAAACGGCAAGCTCAATCCTGTTTCAAAACCTTTGCTTGATCCTGTGAAGTATTACAGAGATAAACTAAAATCAAGGCAATGAGCAGCGCTGAATCAAAAATCCTGAAGCTCAGGAAAGAACTCGAGGATCATAATTACCGGTATTATGTACTGGATGATCCGGTCGTCTCTGATGCGGAGTGGGATACGCTGTTCAGTGAACTTCAGGCTCTGGAAGAAGCAAGCCCGAATCTGGTTACACCGGACTCTCCAACTCAGCGTGTCGGCGCCGAGCCGCTCCCAGCTTTTGGAAGCATTACCCACCGGATTCCGATGCTGTCTCTTCAAAACGGGATGAATGAAGCTGAATTGCGCGCCTTTGATGAACGGATGCAAAAACATCTCGAGACCAATTCCGTGGAATATGCCGCCGAGCCGAAACTGGACGGTGTTGCCGTTGAGCTCGTTTATGAAAAGGGGCAATTTGTGTCGGGATCCACGCGCGGTAACGGTGAAGTGGGTGAAGACATTACCCAAAATTTGAAGACAATCCGCGGCGTGCCGCTGAAGCTTCGCGGTGATGCTGAAGACTGTCCTTCCCTTTTGGAAGTGCGCGGAGAAGTGTTCATAGCAAAAAATGATTTTGAGGAATTGAATGCATCCCAGGAATCTTCAGGCGGACAAAGCTTTGCTAATCCGCGAAACGCCGCAGCCGGAAGCCTGCGCCAGCTTAATTCGGCAATAACAGCCTTGCGTCCGCTTTCCATTTACTGCTATCAGCCCGGAGTTACGGAAGGCGCTTCTTTCGAAACACAATCGGATTTTCTCGAAGCAATTCGGAAATGGGGACTTCCCGTGAATCCGGAATCTGCAGTCGTACGCGGTTCGGCCGAAATGCTGACATATCACACAGGAATGGGAAAAAAGCGGGAAAGACTTCCCTACGAAATTGACGGCACCGTATTTAAGGTAAACAGCCTAAATCAGCAGGATGTGCTCGGCATCCGCAGCAGAACGCCGCGGTGGGCCATCGCCGGTAAATTTGAAGCACAGCAGGCAACTACTGTTGTGGAAAGCATTGCTGCTTCCCTCGGGCGGACAGGCGCAGTCACTCCTGTTGCAAACCTGAAAGCTGTTGTGGTAGGCGGTGTAACAGTTACGCATGCAACGCTTCATAATCAGGATGAAATTGACCGAAAGGACATCCGGATCGGAGATACCGTTTTGATTCAGCGGGCGGGCGATGTGATTCCAAAAGTAATCAGCGTCATCAAGGATAAACGGAAGAAAAATGCGAAGAAGTACCGCCTTCCCGATACATGTCCGGAATGCTCCCACCCTGTTCACCGGCCGGAAGGCGAAGCGGTAGCGCGGTGCCAAAACCTATCATGCCCGGCGCAGGTGAAAAGACGGATTCAGCACTTCGTTTCCAAAAATGCAATGGATATTGAAGGCATGGGAGAAAAACTCGTGGATCAGCTTGTTGAAACGGGACTCGTTTCGACAATTGACACATTGTATGATCTCACACAGGAACAGCTTTCAGAACTCGAACGCATGGCGGATAAATCAGCTGACAACATCATTTCTGCTATAGAAGCTTCCAAGCAAACCGAATTCCACCGCTTTGTGTATGCGCTCGGAATACGAAATGTCGGCGAACACGCGGCCAAACTGTTTGAGGATGAATTCAGCGGCAGCATGCAATCTTTCATGTCAGCGGATTTTGAAACTCTGGAAGCAATGGATGAAATCGGGCCGATCGTTGCGGATACGGTGGTAACCTTTTGGGCGGATAAACAAAACAGATCCGTTGTTGCGTCCTGTTTTGATCACGGTGTTTCATTGAAGGTCCCGGACAATAAATCATCCGGAGCGCTCGACGGGAAACGGTTTGTCTTTACCGGCACGCTTGAAACCATGACGCGCGCTGAGGCCAAAAGAAAGGTTGAAAATCTCGGTGGCAGAGTCAGCGGATCGGTAAGCAAAAATACCGATTTTGTTGTTGCCGGGCCGGGCGCGGGCAACAAACGAAAAAAAGCGGAAACACTCGGAATCACTGTTTTGACCGAAAAAGAATTTGAAGATATGATTGCATGAAGTTGTTATCTATTGCGGCCGCATGCCTCTCTCTTGTGTGCTCTCAGGAATTAAGCTCAGAATTGGTGGCCAAAGGATTTTCAAAGCCGGTTTATGCAACCGCCCTGCCGGGCCAGCAGGGCTGTATACTTGTGCTGGAGCAAAAAGGCGTCATAAAGGTCATTAAGGACGGCAAGGTTCTAAGGTCGGCCTTTCTAAATATTGCTGACCGGGTACACTATCCCCTTTCCCCTGGAGACGAGCGCGGACTTATGGGGCTGGCCTTTCATCCGAACTATCGAACAAACGGCTACCTGTATGTGAATTATGTGGATGAGAATGATGTTACCCATGTATCCCGCTTTAGCATTACGGACAACCCGCTGAAAGCAGATCCCAGATCGGAATTAGTATTAATTGCCCTTGAGCAGCCCTTTTCAAACCATAACGGCGGACATTTGGACTTCAGTCCGAAAGACGGCTTCCTTTACATTTCCGTTGGTGACGGAGGAAAATTCGGTGATCCGTTTGATCATGCCCAAAATCCCGAAACTCTGTTCGGCGCCATTTTGAGAATTGATGTTGATTCCCGTGATCCGTACAAAATACCGGCTGACAATCCATTTCTGGAATCGGACGGTGCAGCGCCTGAGATATGGGCAATCGGACTCCGGAATGTGTGGCGCTTTTCGTTCGACCGTAAAACCGGAGACCTGTACATGGGAGACGTCGGGCAGAATAAATGGGAAGAGATCAATTTCCAGCCGGCGGAAAGCAAAGGCGGTGAAAATTACGGATGGCGGATCATGGAGGCGAATCACTGCTACAATCCTGAAACGGACTGCGAAGAAACAGGGCTTGTGATGCCGATCCTGGAGTATCCAAACGATGCCAATTATATGCGCGTACTTACCGGCATGGATGAGCCTGAGGTGGACGGATGTTCAGTGACTGGCGGTTATGTGTACCGCGGGAAGGCCATCCCGGACTACGACGGGACATATTTTTTCGCTGACTATTGCTCTGGAAACATCTGGACCTTTGAGGAACAAAACGGAAAAGCGATGCATTTTGCAAATCGCACCGATGAAATTGCTCTTGGCGGCGGAGACTTTACCACTTACATCTCATCCTTCGGCGAAGATGAAAACGGCGAACTGCTTATCGTGGATTATAACGGAGCAGTATATAGGATCATTCCTTCACTTTAATCCGTATCGCACTAAATTCCCCTGAATTAAATAAGGAACCAATCATGATGAAAATGGCAGAAATTGTGGACGACATTGTCCTGCTCATACTTGACAACCATGAGCCACTTCAAGAACTCGGCATTGACCAGAGCAAAGTGTACGCGAAAGTTCGCGGTTACGATGATTTCGGTGTCTGGGTGCTGCATCCCGGCATCAGCATTCCGCCGCAGGAAGGCAGCAAAGAAGATGAATCCAAAACAGTGGAGGCTTCCGTATTGATCCCTTGGCCATATATATCCTCCGTGGTGCACTTTCCGGATGTTGAAGGATTTGATTTCCCGAACCCGTTTTCGAAAGAGATTGGATTTTCGATCAGCGATTCATGACAGCTGCCGTACATATCAGCGGCCTGCAAAAATCCTATAACGGCACGGAAGCTCTCAAGGGCGTGGATCTTTCCATCGGGGAAGGTGCATTCTACGCACTACTCGGCCCAAACGGTGCCGGAAAAACGACCACGATCAATATCCTCACCGGGCTTGTTATCAAAAATGGCGGAACAACGGAAGTATTCGGAAAGGACACCGTAAGGGATTACCGGTTCACACGGGCGCAAATCGGAACAGCGGCGCAGGAACTGCCTTCGGACTGGTTCTTCCCGATCGAAAAGCTGCTCTACTTCCAAGCCGGCTATTTTGGGATTTCTTCCCAAAATGCGAAACCGCGCGTGGACGAATTGATCGAACGGCTCGGATTGACCGAAAAGAAAGATTCGAGATTAAGACAGCTTTCCGGTGGAATGAAGCGGCGGTTTCAGTTGGCGAAAGCACTTATTCACGATCCAAAAATTCTGATCCTTGATGAGCCAACTGCCGGCGTGGACGTGGAACTCCGGCACGAGCTTTGGGATTATTTCCGCGAACTGCACAAAGCAGGGAAAACCATTCTCCTCACCACACACTATATTGAAGAAGCCGAAATGCTCTGCGAAAATGTGTCCATCATTCACGAAGGGAAAATCATTAAAGAAGGTTCTCCCAAGGAACTGACGCAAAGCCTGGGAAAGGCGGGAATAACCATTCGTTTTACCGGATGGAACGACAAGCTTGAACCAAAACTATCCAACTATTCCTACACGCACGAAGACGGTCGGCTTCATTTTACGGTTCAGGATTCCGAAAAATCTCTTCCTGAAATTATCGCGATCCTTGCCGGTGAAAGCTGCCATATCCAAAGCGTAAAAACGGAACAGTCCTCGCTTGAGGATGTATTCCTATCTCTGACAGGGAAAGGAATCCACGATGAGGAATCACAATGAACTGGGTAGGATTCTGGACTCTGACAAAACGGGAAGTCGGCCGATTTTTTTCTGTCTACCGGCAAACCGTTATTCCCGGGCTGATTTCATCCGGACTCTACATCATGATTTTCGGCTTCACACTGGAGCGCCGCATTCGGGAGATCGCCATTGACGGTGAAGCGGTTCCCTACACCTTATTTATTCTTCCCGGGCTTGCGATGATGAATACAATTACAAACTCTACCGCCAATACATCCTCCTCCATGCTTCAGATGAAGCTACTGCAGCAGCTGCCAGACATATTAACCTCGCCACTGTCCAGCCTGGAAGTATCGGTTGCTTACATCATTGGCGGAACCATGCGCGGATTTGTTAACGGGATTCTGGTGGTTGCACTCGGTGTATTTCTCATTGATCTTCCGATTCATAACATTCCGCTGACGATCATGTTTGTGTTCATGGTTTCCTGGGCATTTGCTAGCCTCGGGCTTTTGCTTGGCCAGCTTGCGGAATCATGGGATAATCTTGCAATGCTTCAGAATTTTTTTCTGACGCCGCTCAGTTTCCTCGGTGGAATTTTTTATTCCATTCATATGCTGCCGGAATGGGCGCAATCCTTAAGTTTTATCAATCCTATTTACTATATGATAAACGGAATGCGCTATACAATTCTCGGAGTGTCTGACTCGTCGCCGGAACTCAGTTTCTTTATGGCAGCGCTGATGACAGGCCTCTTCACGCTCGCAGCAGTGCTGCTTATGAAAAGCGGGAAAAAGATAAAGCAGTGAAGCGCGCTGCCTGCATCGCCGTGATGATGTCCATACTATACGGACATCAGGATTCCAATATCTCATGGAAACAGTATGCCAGAGGCGGCGGAGTTGGATCCGGTGCAAACTCTGGATTTTCTCTTTATTACAGGCTGAAACGCACCAGCGAATTTACTTTTCGGGACCTCAGGCTGTGGGGAATGGAAATGGGCGGCAATAACTCTTTCGCCTATCTCAGGTATAAAACCAGCCGAAAATATCATTCTTTCGAAGAAGCATATGCATTTTCTACCTTTGCATACAGACAGAATACCCGAACCGGGCTTAACCTCCAGTACCACGTAAATCAGGGTATCGGTATTTTCTTAACATCCTACGGCAGCGGACACATCAATGCGGAAGTAGGCTACGCCGCCGATGTATCGGATTATTTAAACACTTCGGAAAAAACGTCATACGGAAAAGCAGGGATTTTTTGGGACCACGATTTTCCATTCGCTTCCGGATCAATTGAAGTGGAAACGTTTATGCAAGTTGGCGATACAAAAGATTCCGACCTCTCCAGAACGCTCATAGAATGTGAATTTGCGGTTCCGATCGGGAAGAGCTTCCGTGCGATAGCCGGTGCAGAAAAGGAATGGTACCATACAGGATCGCAATCAGGCGATGTTTCATTTTCTCTTTCGCTTGGTTGGAAGGGAACCTTAAACTGGGCCTTGTGATATTCATCAACTCTGCATAACAATACCTAACCTAAATTTGACTCTTTTATGAAACGAATAACTTTCTTTCTCCTGATTCTCATTTCAATTGCGCACGCACAGAATGAGGTTGCTGCGGATATTACCGAAGAGCGCCAAAAGCTGCTCATCCTTCCTTCCGAATACACTGATAATCCAAAAGCGCCCGTTAATAAAATAACAGCAATTTTGGCGGAACAAGCCTCGGGAATGAAACGCTACATCATTATGGACCGGAGCCAGCTGGTATCTATTCTTGATGAGCAGGCGCTGCAAATGACGGGCATTATTAAGGACTCAGATTTGGTCACAGTTGGAAATTTATCGGGTGCCCGGGAAGCGCTTAAAGTAACCATGACGCATTACAGCCAAAAGGGCGTTCCTCCGGAAGACAAAAAAGAAAAGAAAGAAAAAGGCGCAAACTTTTTTGATGCGGTCATTGCGATTGCCGAGGCTTCATCTGAGAAACCGGATGAAGAACCGCACGCAAACAATATGCAGACAGTCATCAATTTTACCATTTCAAAACTGGATCTTGAATCGGGGCAGACCCTCAATTCAGCCTTTATCAATGCTGAGCATACCGGAGGGAACCGCGGAAAATCGCTTACCGCAGCAATGAACATTGTACGGAGATCAATCAAAAGAGAACTCAGAAAAATGTTTCTCCTCACCTCCGAGGTGCTTGAAGTCGATGGAGACAATGTACTTCTGTTTCTTGGCGCTGATATGGGCATTGAAGCCGGAACCGTATACGAAATAAGCAGCCTTGGGCGAAAGCGCACCATTCGCGGAAGAGATATCACAGTTCCCGGAAGGCCGGTCGGCATGGTTCAGGTAGTGGATGTCAGCGGTGATGCAAGCAGAGCAGTTGTATTAAGAAAATGGGGGCGTATCGAGCCCGGATTTGAAGCTCTTGAACGCATGGCTTTTCTCAATGGCATCGGATTCAAAATGGATTATGGGCAAACATCCGGTGATTTTGATATGGAATTTGTCGGATTCGTTCGTCCGCTCCGCAGATTTGGCGGATTCATGAATATCGGGCTTGGAAATATCGAAGACAGCCGTGGTAATCTTGACCTGACCTTTGGAATCGGCGGCGGTTTCCACGCTAATATAATTCATACATCACGGTTTCGAGCCGCCGGTGTCGTATCGCTGGAAGGGAAAGTGGTATTTCGGCATGATGACGAGGATAACAGCGTTACGGCAGGAATGTTCTACCCCATGGTTGGGCTGCACACTTCATTTATGATGACAAAAAAGGTGGATTTGATGATTGCCGCGGATTGGGTGCTCGCCAGTACCGGCGGAAAAAACTGGCAATACACAGAAAATACTGATGATGAGAGCGAAGAAACTAAAACCTACTCCGGCAAATGGGATCCCAGCATCGGGCCCAATCCGACTGTAACTGCCGAAGGGCTGATATTCTCAGTCGGACTTAGATTTTATAGTTTTTAGTCAATCTCTTAACAGGTCCCGAACGGCGTCCAGATCACCGTCAATTCCCGGGTAGGGGGCCAGATCTAGAATGTGGGCCACCAGCGGATACACATGAATATTGTCAAAGATACCGCGAAGATAACCATCTTTAAATGCTGGGCCGTCGGCAATAAATATTGCGTGCATACTTTGCAAATCATTGTCGTAGCCGTGCATACCTTTTGGAAGGAAGCTGCCATGAGACAATGCACTAAGCCACCAACCTTTATCGGCAACCACCAATATATCACCAATGCGGTCATGATTCTTATAATGCCAGCGGTCAGGGATATCTTGTCTATAATAAACGTTGCAATGCGGTACTGTTGTAAGTGATTCATAAACTTCACCCAATCTTTCCTCAGAGTCAGAAGATATTGCGACAGTGGGGCCAGACCCTTCAAATCTGACATCTGAAAAATCAGCATAAGCGGAAAGATCAATCAACTTTTCAGAATCAACCTCCATCATTCCGTGGTCGCTTGTAACAATAATGTTCAGATTTTGAGCAATATCCAGTTTGCTGGTTTTTGATAAGATCCTCCCCAGCAATGCATCCATATCGCGTACTTTCTTCAGTGTTTTCCATCCGTTCGGGCCCTCTGCATGCCCGGTCCAGTCCGGCTCATGGAAATACAGCAGCACTAAGTTGGGTCTGCTTGGTGGCGGCAGGGAAAACCATGAGATCACAGAATCGACTCTGGCATCAAACGGCACACCTTGGTCGTAGCGTTTCCAGATAGAAGGTCTTAATCCTTGTGCTTCCGATCCAACCCAATAAAAGGATGCTGCTTTAAGACCCTGCTTTTCAGCGGTTATCCAGATAGGTTCGCCCGCATAAAATCTTCCGTCTTCAACTTTAGATCTATCACGCATTGAATAGCGTTCTTGAAGATCAGGAGCATAAAATGAGTTAGCAATAAGACCATGGTTTTCGGGGTACATCCCGGTGGCCAGGCTGTAATGATTGGGAAATGTCTTGGAAATAAAAACCGGCCTTAAGCTTTCTGCCTTTACACCTCTGTTCGCAAGTTTATCAAAGTTTGGTGTATACGTTCGGTCCAAATAATCGGCCCGAAAACCATCCATTGAAATCATCAAAACATAGGCATCACTGTTCTGTGCGGATACAGCGGAAAGCAGCAGGCTTAGTGCAACGCGTTGAAAATAATTGTTCATAGATAAAGAAATTCAGCAAAGCAAGTCTGCTACACAACAATTTATTGATACAAAAAAGGGCGGTAAATCAGTCCCGCCCTATTAAAGTTAATTTATTAGCTGATCTATTTCATCAGGATCAGCTTTTTCACATCCACCGCTTCGCCATTCGTTAGCACAGAGAAATATACACCGGAAGCCGCCGGTTCATTCGAAAGTGTCATTCCGTTCCACCGCACTTCATGGAATCCCAAATCGTACCACCCACTTGTGATCTCAGCTATTTCCTGTCCCAACAAATTCACAATCGTAAGCCTCACATTTGCCGGTTCCGGCAATCCAAAGCGAATCATCGTATTTGCATTGAACGGATTCGGGTAATTCTGTTTCAGCGTAAATGACTGCGGAAGCGATGCAAGCAGCTGCTCTACCGCCGACTCTACCTGAGCTTCCGGACCGGCTACCGCTTTCAGGTGGACAGGGAATTCTTTCCGCACCTGTTCAACAGTCAGCTTTGCATCCGTAAGCGGATTGACAACGGTTTGCGTCCTTAGATCAATCAATCTGATTCCCATTCCCGCTTCCATCGGCTGTTCCATTTCCCATGTAATTTCGATCGGGTCATTAATTCCGTTTGCTCTGAGATCAATATCCCACATGTGAATTTCGTCTGACACATTTCTTCTGACATCGGACGTCAGGACAATGCCTTCGCCCCACGCCGGATTGGTGTAAGTCATAAAAATGTGCCTACCGGGTGGAACGAGCGCCGGGTTATCGTGATGATCCAGTCCGTCTTCTGCTGATTCCAGCGCGCCGAGGCGGTTGTTCCTGTCCGCATAGTCTCCCGACTGCGCTTTCAGGTTCAAAATCCAACCGTTTTCCTCTTCTGCTTTTGCCGCAATCAAGCTCGATGAAGGATCATCGGGAAGAATCGTGATTGTGGCATTTGCGCTGTTCCTGTTGTACACCGCATATCCGCCCCACGGTTTTAACGTGGTAACAACTCCGGACCAGTCTTCCGCACCTTCACCGTACGTGATCGGACCGTAAAAATCTATCTGCGAAAGATCAATATCCACCGGGAACGGATAGGGCGAACTGATGAAAGTCCATCCCGGAACAAGCGTAATGGATGTTCCTTCCAGATCGCCGGTGGAAGCTGCGCCGAGCGCAAAATGCAGATTATCCGATACGCGCTGGTAGAGCCAGTACGAGGATGCCGCCGCAAAGGTTGTCGGCTTCTCCGCGTAGGCCTGTGTGTTCGCATTGTAGCTGAACATGCGCCACACATCATCGCTTTGCGTACCGAGCTCATCGCCGATATTGCTTGTTAAATTATTGTCTGCAAGAACAGCAGGCGGTCCGATGATACGCCATTTATCAATCGGAATTCCGGAAGCATGCGCACTTGAATTGACCGAATTGGTCGTAAGCGATCCGTCCGCTATAGATACTTCTACATATGAGGTGTCGCTTGTGCTCGCATTGCTCAGCGCATCGTCCGCAGTTACGTAGAACACTAAACCGTCCATCGTTACATTTGCGCCCGGAATGGCGGCACTTGCCTGTCCGGTGACAACAGTCATGCCGACATTGGAAAACGCCCATTCGCTTGCCTTGGCAAAATACAGGGTTGCGCTGTTTACGCCGGAAACATCCGACAGATCGGCGGTAATAGTAATATCATCCGTTTCTGCCGGTGCAGACGGAGACAGCGAAATGTTTGAAATCGCCGGGCCCTGGTTATCTGCAAATGAGTTTGCGCTTGCGTTTGAGAGCATAACCCACTGGCTGAATCCTGTTTGGTTCTGGATCACAATGGATGAATCGGAAACATTTATTTCTGTGTTCGCTGCTGATACAATATCCAGGATGACGCTGGTGCCGGCATTGCTGACGCGCCTTCCCATCCTGAGCGAATCCGGATTCTGGATGCCGGGAATGGTGCCGTAATTAAAGCCGATGTCCACGGCAAACGCGCCGGTAATGTCCGTGGAAATTTCAAAATAGAACGGGTTGTAAGCCGGGTCCGTGATCGTGGCGTCCGGGTCTGTATACGGCGTAGTGGTATCTACCGGCGGTGATGCGTCGATCCTCGTTACGGTGACCGTTCCGCCGCCTGAATTGATGAAATCCAATAGAACGCCGACAGGATTGCCGTCGCTGTCCGTCACTTCAACCGGCGGTGCGTTGCCGGAAGGAATATCCGCTTCGGCAACCGTATACTGGCTGCTGTCCGCGAGAAGGTTCAAGAAGACGTCAATCGTATCGGATAGCTGAGGCTCGTCCGGTACATCGCCGTCCACGAGTGTATTCGTGCTCAAATATATTGCACCGTTATATCCGCCGGCATCGAGATTTTCCGTATTCTGGATATTGACCGAAATTTCAACAGAAGAATCTGCGGAAACCTGTCCGGATGTCTCCGCCGCGTCCATCCAGATAAAGCCGAAATAATCCGCATCAATTTCCAAAGACCAATCCAATTCAGCATCGCCGAGATTGTCCAGCGCAAAGCTGAAAGATGTATTCTGCGGAATATAGGTGACCGCCGTTATCGAGTTTGCCGGAAGCGATGCTATCGGCGCCACCATGGTGCCGGATAGGCTTGACGAATCATCGCCGTCCGGATCATCAGAATGCACCGTAATGGTTCCTGTCTGCATGCCTAAATCTTCACTGGAGAAATCAACCGCTATCTCCACACTGTCACCGGGGTCGATCGTTCCTGCTGTCCAAATCAGGCTTGTTCTGCCTTTCCGCCCCGGCAATCCTTTATCCGCTTCCAAAGCGAATTCCGGACGGCTGGATGATTCCGAAAGCGAGAATGCTGCATTATCGATCGTAATGGAATCCACAAATAGGGCCACCGTTCCAAGATTGTGTATCGTAAATGATTCCGTGCCTGTATCGCCCATCAGCACGTCGCCGAAATCGAGTGCATCGTCCGTGGAAATATCCGGAACGCCGCCGCTGTAAGGCAGGGCGCCCATGTCCGCGCGGGAGCCGTCAGTATCATAGGTTGTCGGATCGCCGGTATCAATCGCGGGTGAGCCCCAGTTCAGGCTGAAATTGCCGTTTCCTTCATCCGCAAAATCCGGATATTCGTTCAGGTTTCCTTCTCCGCTTAGCCAAGTGTCGTCATCAATGATTGAATAGGTGAGTGTTGTTGCTCCGGTGGCCTCAA
>JASLML010000007.1 GCA_030746535.1 Fidelibacterota bacterium | reverse complement strand
AACCGGCGACATCACATCCATTTCCGAAGGATTTACCTACGTGTATTTCGGAACGGAATCAGGCGGTATTTTGCGGTACCATTCCTACGGAAAACGATTTTACGATCCAATAACCCGAGCGCAGGGAATTTCGAGCAATACCGTAACTGCCGTCCATTTTGACTCTGAAACTGGAATCCTTTGGGCCGGCACGGACGAGTCGCTGGAATACAGTTTTGATCATGAAGGAGACTGGCGCAAGATTCAACTTTTGGATATCGGTCTGGACCGGTACACGCGTATTGACCAAATCGGATCTTCAAAGGAATTTCTCTGGATTCGCTCAGGATCGCTGTTCATCAAACTCGACAGGTCTTCCGGGATTATGCTCGGAATGTTTTCGAGTCCGGATTCTGAAAAAATATGGTGGAGTAGCGGAAGACTTACGGCGGCGGAAGTGCCAACTAATGTGCTGGATTCTTACAATGTGATGGACGGATGGCTGTACATCCACGACGGATTTCTTGGTCCGGGCGGAAAACGTGCATTCATACGAACAGCACATACGGGAAAATTCAGGGATGTTTGGATCGGCTGCAGCGATGGCATGATATTCTTAGGAGGTTCACAGATGAAAGCGCTTTCACCGTTACAGTTCGGTATTATTAATAATGATGTCATGTCCCTGTCATATAAGAATGGTATTTGGGTAGGTGGCCGATGGAACGCCGATGCCAAGGGTATAACTCATTATTATCCAAACCGCAATGAATTCATATCTGCCGAATTTGACCTTACGCTGAATATGGACAATATGCCGATCTACGATATTCTCGAAATTGATGACGAAGTATGGTTTGGTTCAATGAATGGTGTCATGATCTACAATAAGCAAAAAGATTATTGGCGTTTTTACGGATCCGAAAGAGGATTTCCAATGGGCCGTACCCGCGGCATGGTGGAAACAGAGAATCATGTTTGGGTAGCATCCTCGCGCGGAATTTCCCGCATCTCGAAGAAAACCAAGCGGCTGACGCAAACTGATCTGGGTGATAAGATGAAGGATGTATTCATTTACGATCTGCTCGGAGTGCAGGGCGATCTTTGGATCGCAACTGAGTACCAGCTGCTTGTTTACTCAGAAGAGGATAACTCCCTAAAAAATTTCAGAAGTGTGGGGAATACATCTGGCATTGCGGACAGGATGGACGGACTGTTCCAGTTTACAGCATTGGCGCATGCAGGAGAAACGGTTGCTGCAGCAACATCATCAGGTATCATAGGTTATTCGCAGAATACGCGATCCTGGTCAATATTGGCAGAACCATCCAAGTACGGGGCATCGATTCCTAGGAGTCTTGCACTGAGCAAGCAGCATCTGTTTATCGGTACGGAAAGTGGATTTTACAGAGTCGATATGAAAGAGAATTTCTTCCGACCTTATAATTACCCGTTCATTGGACATGTAAATGATATGTATATTGAGAAAGGAAAATTATGGCTTGGAACATCTGAAGGCCTGATCGTGTTTCACTGGACTAAAGATTTATAATGCGCAATACCACCTTTACACTGTTTTTACTTATCCTTTGTTTTCTGGCAGTTGATCTATCCGCTCAGCGGGAAAGAAATTCTGGCAGCAAGTCAGCAGCGATACATCAATTCAAATTATCAGCATTTGCAGAAATGGTTGATTCTGATTCGGTGAGAATCGTAGGGCGGATCGATGTGCCCTACCGAGCATTACAGTTTCTTAAGACAGGCTACAATTTTAGCGCCGGATTTGAGGCCAATATCAGCTTGACCAATAAAGATGGTAAACAGATTGGCAAACAATCCTGGAAAAAGAATATTGTTGCTGATAATTATATTGAATCCACTTCCGGAGGTATTGCCCATTATCTAACAGCGCAATTTGTCATTGCTAAGGGTACCTATACCATGACCGGTATCCTGATGGATAATGATACCCGAAAATCCGGAGTGAAGAAGGAATCAATTGATCTTCAAAAACTGAATGATGCGGTATTTCTTCTTCCGCCTGTACTGTTGGAAGAAAAAAGCGGTGAATGGGGTTTCGGAAAAAATCAATTTCCAATTTCCGGATCTCAACTGGATGTCGGGAATAATTCTCTATCGATCATCCTTTCAGGCAAGGTTAAGCCAGGTGCATTTAAGCTGCAGTCTGCAGTTACTGAAAATAAAAAATCTGATGACTGGACCTTTTCCGCTGACTATGACAGCGAAACAGGCATTTTTTCAGAGGAGATCAATCTATTGCGTTCGGAACTTAATTCGATCAAGATGTTCGTCGCTGCAAAATTAAGCCAGGGAAAACAATCATCGCTGCAGACCAAGCAAATCATTATGAAGCGCCCCGGGCTTTCACGAAGCATTACCAATGTGGAAGAGGCCATTGAGCA
Organism: Fidelibacterota bacterium; assembly: GCA_030746535.1. Taxonomy (GTDB): domain Bacteria; phylum Fidelibacterota; class Marinisomatia; order Marinisomatales; family TCS55; genus JAAZYX01. The sequence continues at coordinate 46,670 of JASLML010000007.1, read as the reverse complement.
GATGCGTTACATCCTTGAAAGCGAAGAGCGCAAGCAGCTGAATGATTCCAACCGCCGGGAACGTGAACAATTGTTCTTGGTATTCTGGGCCAACCGTGATCCGACGCCTGGTACATCAAAGAATGAATTGATGGATGAATATTATATGCGTGTGGCCTACGCTAAGCAAAATTTTGAATCTTTCCAGCCGGGATGGAAGACGGACATGGGAATGATTTATATCCTGTTTGGGCCGCCCAATGAAGTGGATCGTTACGACAGGCCCAGTCAGGGATATTCGCGAAGAACATGGCATTTTTACCGGATCAACCGATCCTTTGTCTTCGAGGATGACACAGGATTCGGCGATTACCGCTTAACAACCCCGTTCATGCGCCATTATTAATAGCACCATCTCCTACTTCACATGACCTCGATCGAACGCTTTTCCTACAGTAGCCTTGAAACTTACAGAAAGTGCCCTGCACAGTTCAAATTCCGCTACATTGATAAAGTATATAAGGATGACGAAGGCATTGAAGCATACATGGGGAAAAGGGTGCATGAAACTATCGAATACCTTTACAATGAAGTGCTTGATGGGAAAATGATTTTTTTCGATTCCGTCGAATCAAAGTACCGCGAACTATGGGAAGAAACTTGGCATGATAGAGTTGCCATTGTTCGGCGTAAGAATAAACCGAAATTTTATTACAATCTTGGGCGCAGCTGCCTTGCCGCGTTTTACCGCCGTTATCAGCCATTTGAGCAGCTTGTGGAAGGAAATGAGGTAGAATTCATTTTCCGGCTGGACGATTCCGATAATTACATTTTAAAAGGAATTGCCGACCGAATCGACCATGACGGAAACGGGAATTATGAGATCCATGATTACAAAACGAGCAAACGGGCGCACAGTCAAAAAGATGCGGATAAGGATGGACAGTTAGCGCTGTACCAGATTGCACTCGAGAACGAAAAGGAAGATGTGAAGTCTGTAAAACTTGTTTGGCATTTTCTTCAGCATGATAAGGAAGTGAGATCCGAACGGACGCCGAAGCAAATGTCAGCACTTGTGGATGATGTAAAAAAACGAATTGATGACATACGTCTGAATATTGAAATAGGAGGAAGTTTCCCGGCTAAAACGAGTATTCTATGCAACTGGTGCTATTACTGGGAGGAATGCCCGGAACAAAACGGGACGAATCCGTACGTGGGGTGAGTAATAAAACACTGTCATTCCGAGTCCCGATCTTTCGGGAAGAGGAATCTTCACCGATGAACCTCACAGCTATTATAAAGTAGATTTCTCACTCTGTTCGAAATGACTTTTGCTTTATATTTCCTTCTCAAATGAAGCTGAATAAAGAAGAAATCAACGCCCTTCGCGATTTACTTTCCGATGAAGGAAACAGGAATTCCGAGGTGCTCACGAATCTGCATCAAAAATTGACGGGATCCGGAACCGTGGAATTGTATGTGGACGGAGCCGCTGACCTGCATTCCAAAACGGCCGGTATCGGCGGCGTGCTCTTCCGTAACGGCGAAGAACTATATTCCTTTTCGGATTATATCCATGATAAAACCAACAATGAAGCAGAATATTCAGCACTAATAAAAGGACTGGAAATTTCCATTGAACTGAATCAGGCAAATGTAGCAATATATGCAGATAGCCAATTGGTTGTGAATCAGATTAACGGAGATTACAAGGTCAAGGATGAGCGCATGAAGGCACTTCACGGTAAGGCCTCGTTATTGCTGAAAAAATTGGATTCCTGGTCCTTCGAGCATATTCCACGCGATCAGAACAAGGTAGCCGATAAGCTCAGCAAACAGGCAATGATGAGCGGGCGTAAATAAGTGCCGTCCGTTGTTTCTTTGCAAGGCGTTTCCGCGTATTATCCGACATCATCCGACTCATTTTTCGTCCAATCCGGATGGACTCGAATTCTTGAAGATATCAGTTTTCAGCTTAGTGCCGGTGAAATCCTTTCTATCGTGGGAGAATCCGGTTCGGGTAAATCCACTCTCGGAAAATCCATCGTCGGCCTCGTTCCGAAAATTTCGGGCACGTTTGCATTTCGATCCAAAACATACAATCCTTTGGATATGGACCATTTGCGGGAACACATTCAAATCATTTTCCAGGATCCGTACAGTTCCATGAATCCGATGATGACTGTATCCGAAACGCTCGAAGAAGTGATCCGTCTGTATCCCAAAACTGAAGAATTAAACACAAGGATGTCCCGTCTGCTGGACCGTGCAAATATTCCGAAAGATGCGCTAACCAAATATCCGCACGAACTCAGCGGCGGACAGCGTCAGCGCGTTTGCATCGCCCGTTCTCTTGCGGTGGAACCTGAGGTATTAATCTGCGATGAAATTGTGTCCGCTCTGGATGTTTCCGTCCAGGCGAAGATTTTGAATTTACTGAAAGACCTCGCTGAGCAAAAATCCATCGCCATCCTCTTTACAACGCACGATCTTCATGTCGTGGAATCGTTTGCTGACAATGTGCTGGTAATGACGAAGGGCAAGATTGCGGAATCGGGAAGTGTGGAAGATATATTTCAAAACCCGGCCAATGATTACACGAAATCGCTGCTGGAAGCGGTACCCGGGAAAAATCATGCAAAAGAGAGTGAAATACTAATGCCATCTTCGTCAAGTTGACTTAGATTTGCCATCCGAAATTTGAATGAAAGTGAACCGGTAAACGACGCATGTCCTTTTTAAACCAACTATCAAACACCTTTTCCTGGATATCCGGAGACATTGCCATGGACCTCGGAACGGCAAATACGCTCATTTGGGTGAAAGGCAAAGGAATTCTCATTAACGAACCATCTGTTGTCGCGCGATCCGTGAATGACGGATCCATCATTGCTGTCGGAAACGAAGCGAAGGCAATGATCGGGAAAACGCACGGTGCGATTGAAACGATTCGTCCGCTGCGGGACGGTGTAATCGCCGATTTCAATATGACGGACGGCATGATCCAGGGATTCGTAAGAAAAATTAACATGAACCGGCTGGCGCGCCCACGAATGGTCATCTGCATCCCGTCCGGTGTTACCGAAGTGGAAACGAAAGCGGTGAAGGATTCCGGGGAAAGGGCAAATGCGCGCGAAGTATTCCTGATCGAAGAACCGGTTGCGGCGGCCATCGGAATTGGATTGGACATCAGCAAACCCGTTGGAAACATTATTGTGGATATCGGCGGCGGAACAACAGAAATTGCCGTAATAGCATTGGACGGCGTTGTGCTTAATGAAACCATCAAAGTGGCAGGCGACGAAATGGACGACGCAATTGTTAAATGGTTCAAGGATGAGCATAAACTGGACATTGGCCCGGCAACGGGAGAACGCATCAAAAAACAGGTTGGCGCAGCCATGCGAACACAAACGGAAACCGTACCGGTTAAAGGGCGTGATCTTGTATCCGGAATACCAAAAACAATTGAAGTGTCTTCTGATGAGATTCGTCAGGCGCTGAAAGATACCGTGAATGATATTGTGGAAGCTGTGAAGCGTGCGCTGGAAAAAACGCCTCCGGAACTTTCTGCAGATATTCTGGACCGAGGCATCATAATGACCGGCGGAGGAAGCATGCTCAAAGACCTCGATCAGCTTATCCGCGACAGAACCAACGTACCGGTAAACCGAGCCGAAGATCCGCTCCTGTCTGTGGTTCGGGGAACGGGAATGGTTCTCGAAAATGTAAACAAATACGAGTCCGTATTGTTATGATCTAAATGAGATATCTCTATCTCGCCATACTCCGCCAAAAAGACCATATTTCTCTTGTGCTGGCGGTTCTCATTTCCATTACTCTTATCTTTACAAACGAGTCCCGAGACATTCGACTGCTTCGCGCAAAAGCGAATGATTTTTTTTCGGTGCTGTATGCTCCAATGGCGTGGATTCGTTCGATGGGAACTCTGGAAGAAGAAGCAAATCTGCTGCGCGAGAAAAACCTCCAGCTGACTCTTCAAATGGAATCAATGATGCACTTAGCGGAAGAAAACCGCCACCTTCGTGATATGCTCAATTTCAAACGAGACACTAAAATTTCTCTGCAGCCGGCAAAAGTGATCCATAAAGGAATGGTGTCCAATATGGTTTCTCTTACCGTGGATGTCGGAAAACAGCATGGCATCGTAGAAAACAGCCCAGTGCTTACTCCGAGAGGCATCATAGGGAAAACAGTACTGGTTGGCGAAACAAGTTCGGTTGTACAAATGATATCGGACCATAATTTCCGTATCAGCATCAGGATTCTTCCGGGAGGATCCACAGGTATTCTCCGCTGGCTGAACGAAGATATCTGCGAAATCCGCGAAGTCCAAAAGAATGCAGCGGTAAATGTTGGAGATGCGGTAGTCACATCCGGATTCAGCGATTATTTTCCGAAGGATATTCCTGTGGGCGAGGTCATCGGTATCCGGGATGAAAGGGCAAGTTTTCAAAAGATTGTCAGTGTCAAAATGCACAACGACCTCAGTTCGCTCTTAAATGTTTTCATCATTACGGAAACGGCAGATGAGCAAGACTGAATTTATCTTCTGGGTAACCGGCATCTTTCTGATGCAGTTCTTTTTGGCGGAAGTGATGTCCATCAATGCAATTCGTCCGGATTTTATCATGATTTTGGTGCTGTACATCGGCGTGATGCATGGCCGGTATTTTGGTGTACTTGCTGGTTTTTTTGCCGGACTATTGGTGGATCTCGCAGGCGTCGGTTCCTATTTTGGTTTGACGTCTCTTACTTGTTCCATTACGGGGTATCTTGCCGGTTACCTGCACGGACGTTATCAGCGATGGGTGCCGATGTATTTTCATGCAGGATGGGTGAGCATTGTGCTGGTCCATTTCCTGATTTTTTCTTTTGTCAGGTTTCATTACACATTTGATACCAACCCGGGGATTTTCATATTGAACTGGATCTATTCCTTCAGTTATTCGCTTGGTTTTCTTGCCGTGCTTCAGTTTATCATTCCGTTCGCAAAGGTAAGCGATGCTGAAAGCTGAAAACCAAGTACCGCGCAGCAGGTATGTAATATTTAATCTTGCGGCATTCTTCTTCATGGCTGTTTTGGCCGGAAGATTTTTTTATCTGCAGATTATGAACTACGATACATACCGAAAACGCGCGGACAGCAACAGAATCCGCGCTGTTTCCCTTGATGCGCCGCGTGGATTGATTCTGGATAGAAACGGAGAAATATTGGTGGATAATTATCCAACGTATGTGCTGTACTGCATTCCTGGAGAAATGGAAAACAGGGAGAAGCAGTTTGGCGTAATTGGGGAAAATATCAGGATGGAAAAATCCATGCTGGAATCAAATTACAAGAAATATTACCGGACGAGGTTTCTTCCTGCAAAATTGGCAAAGGACCTGTCCTTTGATGATTTAAGCAGAATCGAAGAGAATAAACTGAACCTTCCCGGCGTGTTTTATAAACAGCATCCGGAGCGAATCTATAATCAAAAGGTTCGCGCCTCCCATATTGTCGGTTATATGAAGGACCTTGACAACAATGCAGAGGAAGTGAAAGATAAGCAAAGTGATTACAAGGCAGGAGATTTAATCGGATGGGTCGGGCTTGAGAAGCAGTATGAATCAACCTTGCGTGGTGAAAAAGGTGCAACCTTTTATCAGGTGGATGCATTCGGAAGAGAGGTAGGGCATGTTGCAGAAAGGGATGAGGTTGCGCCGACTCCGGGGGAAAATCTTGAAACGACCATTGATATTTCCATGCAAAAAACACTTGAGCGTGAGTTGGAAGGCCTTCGGGCAATCGGGATTGTATCCATTCCTGAGACAGGAGAAATAATCGCCTGCGCAAGTATGCCGGATTATATGCCCGAACTTTTTCGCGGTTCCATGTCTGGAAGAGACTGGAGCCATATTGTTTCGGATACAAATAAGCCGCTGCTGAACCGCTTTGCTAATGGCTTATATCCACCGGGATCAACATTTAAAATGCTGACAACGGTTGCACTGCTGAATAATCGGAAGATCAATCCTTCGGAAAAAATCGAGTGCACAGGATTCTATGAATACGGAGACCGTGTTTTCCGATGCTGGAATGAGGACGGCCACGGATTTGTCAATTTGGAACAGGCCATTGAACAGTCTTGCAATGTTTATTTTTATCAGACCGTGCAGCGGATTTCCCTTAAAGATTTATGGACGGTTTGGGACCGATTCGGATTTGGTAAAAAAACTGGGTATGATTTTCCAACAGAAGCAAAAGGAACCATTCCTGACAGAGATTTTATGAACAAACGGTACGGCAGACGAGGCTGGGCAAAGGGGAATCTTTTGAATATGGCCGTAGGGCAGGGAGAAATCCTAGTAACGCCTGTCCAGATGGCAATGTATATCAATCACCTTGCAACCGAAGGCAGAGCGGGAAAACTGCATTTCGTAAAAGGTAAGGGAGGTGTATCCGATTCGAGTCCGCATTACAGCAGCCCGATTTGGAATCGAATCAGGGATCATATGGAAAAGGTTGTTTACGGATTAAGGGGAACCGGAAAATCCGCGAATCCCAAAATCGAAGGATTAAACATTGCGGGCAAGACTGGAACCTCTGAAAATCCGCATGGAGAGCCGCATGCATGGTTCATCGGTTTCGGTGAAAAAGATGGCAAACAGGTGTCTCTTGTTCTGTTGGTGGAAAACAGCGGACACGGTGGAGAAGTGGCAGCGCCGAAAGCGCGACGGATTTTTTCCGAATACTTTAACCGCAGTGAAATCAAAATGGCCGAAGCACAGAAATGACCTTGTCCAGAAAAATTTCTGAAACTCCTCAAACGCTATTATTTATTCCGCTCTTTTTGTCCGCGCTTGGATTGTGGACTTTGTACAGCATATCGCTGGATCAGGGAACCGCACTGGCGCAAAACCTTTTCTTCAAGCAGTCTGTCATTCTCATTCCGGCGTTGGTAGGGTTTGGGCTGGCTTTTTTGGTATCACGAAATTTGATTCACAAATATATCTATGTGTTTTACTGCCTGACCCTCGCCGTTTTGGCGGTTCCGTTTTTAGGCGAGAAAATTGCCGGAACGCACCGATGGATTGATCTTGGATTGCCGATCGGCGTTCAGCCTTCAGAATTTGCTAAAATCATTATCGTCATTGCGCTTGCAAGGTATCTTTCGGACAGGAATTTGCAAATGCAGTATTTCGGATCGCTGATATTTCCGACCATTATTGTTCTTGTTCCAACGCTCATTGTATTAAATCAGCCGGATCTCGGTACGGCAATCATTTTAATGACACCTCTGATTCCAATGTTATTTTGGGTGGGTGCCCGTCCGTTTCATCTGTTTCTGTTCATAGCGCCGATTCTCAGTATCTTGACCGCATTTCATCTTGTTTCATTTTTTATCTGGGCCGGTGTTATGGCAGTCATTTTTTATTTTTCGAGGCCAAGGCTGCTGTACGGAATCGGCCTGTATTTTGGCAATCTGTTTCTTGGGCTTCTGACTCCAGTGGCATGGAATTTATTGCGCCCGTTTCAGCAGAAACGAATCTTAACACTGCTTGATCCCGACCTTGATCCATTAGGTGCCGGGTATCAGATTATTCAAAGCAAAATGGCCATTGGTTCTGGCGGATTTTTCGGAAAAGGCTGGGGGCAGGGAACACAGACACACCTCAAATTTTTGCCGGTTCAGGAATCAGATTTTATCGTTTCGGTGATGGGAGAAGAATTGGGTTTTATTGCTATTGTGATAATGCTGTCAGTATTCACGTATTTTATTTTCCGTATGTCCCGTTCTGCCTTTGAATCAAATGACCGCTTCTCAGGTCTCGTCCTGATTGGCTTCGCTTCAATTTTTCTCGCCCATGTTTTTGTGAATTGTGCCATGACGGTGGGGCTGATTCCGGTTAAGGGATTGCCGCTTCCGTTCATATCCTACGGAGGGTCGTTTCTGATGGCGGCATTTATGATGGTAGGTGTAAGTATGAACCTGTCTGTAAACCGAACGGGGTAACTGTTAAAAGGATTGGAAGATAAAAACAGGCAAGGGTAAATTCCCGTTCAATATAATCCGAGTTAATTCATTAATTACATTAAATTGAGTATTCGTATCAATACATTGGTGGTCTTTTTATCTCTGATCGCTGTGATGGTAATCACTCCGGTTACAGCCCAAAGTAGTGCTGCAAAGGAGATAAAGAGACTGAACTCTAAAATTTCAAAACAGAATGCAAGAATCGATTCTCTGGAAACACAGATTCAGATTTTGCTGCCGGATTTGAAAAATGCACTAAGGGCCACGCTTGCTGCAAAACAACAAACCGATTCGGTGGCCATTATGCTGATCAATCGGATCAATACTCTTCAGAATAAAATACGTCTTTTGGAAGATAAAGCAGCTTATTCCGACAGTACAAATTTCCAGATTTTATCCCAGTTGGTAATGATCGAAAATAAAATCATAACCATGGCCAACAGTTTTACCGAAATGTATGCACTAAAGACGCCTCAGGCAGAATCATCTCAGAAAGCTTCTTCACCGTACACTTCAACCAGTTATAAAAAACAGTATATTGCGGCTTTGAGCCATTACCAAAACGGGGATTACGGCCCGGCTATTCAGGGGTTTTCTGAATTGGTTCTCGGCAGTCCTAATAACCCATTAGCGGACAACAGTCAGTATTGGCTGGCAGAATGTTATTATTCGCAAAAAAATTACAAACGCGCAGTTATTGAACTGGAAAAAGTATTCACTTTTCCCGGTACCGATAAAAATGATGATGCCCAGTTGAAGTTGGGGCATGCCTACTTGAATATGGGAAATATTGATAAAGCGAGGGAAGAATACCTCCGCCTCATTGATTATTTTCCTGGAAGCGAATTTTATCCCAAAGCCAAAGATGCACTGCGCCAGTTAAGTGTGAATTAATTTGTCCTTAAAACTGTTTTATATCACTACGGAGATCACTCCGTTCGCAAATACCTATTCTCTTGCTGATTTTTCAGCTAAGGTGCCGCTTGCACTGCAAACCATGGGACACGATGTACGAACCATGTTGCCTAAATACGGGTTTGTTAGCCAGAGGAAATACATATTACGCGAAGTCATCCGCCTGCGTGAAATTCCGTTCACATTTGACGGCAAAGATCAAATGGCATCTGCAAAAAGTGCTTTTATACCAAAAACCAGAGTTCAGGTTTATTTTCTTGAACATGACCATTGGTTCAAGCCGCTAACCAATCTATTGTATAAGTCCAAGAATGGACGGGTTCTTGCGGATAATTCTGATAGGTACAGTTTTTATGCCAATGCTTCCATAGCAACACTTCCCCATTTGTTTTGGAAACCGGATATATTGCTTTGCAATGACTGGCAGTCATCGGTTATTCCCGCAGTCTACAAGCAATTATATGCCGATCAGGATTTTTATAAAGATATCAAAACGGTTGTGCTTATTCATTCGTTGGATGAGTATTCCAAATTTGAGGTTGATGCGTACAAAAAATCCGGGCTTGATTTGGAAAAAATATTGGGAAAAAAGAAGAAGATTAACGGATTTGAAATTGCTGTGGAATTTGCAGATGCTGTTGTTGTTCTTGATGATGCAAAGAAAAAGTTATCCCAAAAAATTATGAAACTTGAATCCTTTAAAAAGGCAAAGAAAAAGCTTACTCTGATCCAGGGAGCGGACACTGAAAATCCGGATCATCATCAGCTGGCTGCTTCCTTAAATGAAACACTTCAGAAACTTTCTTCCTGATTTCGAGTTAGTACCCTCGGAATCAATGGCACCTCGAACACTTAAAAATTCCACATTCGCAATACTTGCCGGCGTAATGGCGGCAATTTCCATATTCTCCGCATGCATGGAAGAACCCATTCCTTACGATTTAAGCAACACCGATCTATATCTGGATACACTCAGTGTTCAATCATTTGAAGCAACAACTTTTCAGTCGCCACCTGAAATGGGTACTATTTCTACGCTTTATTTGGGTCAGGGAAACGGATTTTCAAATCAATATATATTGATCAAATTATCCAATGAAAATACAACCAAGACGCTCGCAATGCACCAGCTTGGCGATTCCAGTTTTGTTATAGATAGTTCCTATATGCAAATATGGTATGATGGAGATTCCATTGATATTACGGCATCCTTTCAATTATCCTATTTCCCCAATGCCGGCGATTCTTTGTTCGGTGAATATACGAGCCATTATCTTGATCCATCATTGTCTGAGTTATCTGCTATGGCAGTAAATATTGCGCAGACTATGTTGGTACAGGATTCGGTGGATACTCTTTTGGAAGAACCAAATCCTCCCTATTTATATTTTCCGATCTCTCAGTCTGTGATTGGTGATTTAGCTGATTCAACTACCGCCAATTATACATTTATGCTTACTGCGGTTGATTCGTTGTATTCTCGAATAGGATTTCAAAGCAGAGAGGGCGGTACAGCAACGTCTCCCAGACTGTATATTGATTACCAATATACATCTACTGATACAATGGGAGTGACGACAACCGATACAACTTCTTCATCTTTTCTAACTGTTGCGGATTTATCATTCACCAAGCCTCCTGGAGTTGCTGCTGTGGATTCTGTAAACCTGACTATAGGTAGAGCAAACGGGTTCAAATCACTTTTGAAGCTCGAAATTGATTCCCTTGATTTTCCGGCAAATACAACAATTCGTAAAGCCAATATATCATTTGAAGTGAATGAAGGCGATTCGCTTGACGGATTTAAAGTGGTTGGCTACCCGCTGGAAAGCGAACCGCTATCTTTTTCTTATCAGGTTTTGGATGAAGATTCCTACACAACATCATCATCATATTTTATCAGCGGCACTGTATCAGATGGTCACATCGTATTGGATCTAAAATATTATATCCATGGGATCATACAGGGTAAAATACAGAATTACGGTATCAAACTGTATTCCAGTATCACCAATAATCCCTTCGAGCTGTTGCACTTGGAAACAACAAATCCCGACAGCATCGATCCCGTTCTAAAGGTACAGTATGTCTATCCGTAAATTCATTATTCTGCTCAGCATCCTTGTCTACCCAGGATTTTCCCAGAGTACCTATCATGCGTATGGACTTGGTGTGCATACTCCTTCTTTTGACGGAGTAACGCTTGCAACTTCAGGAACGGGACTGGTACCTGCATACCGGTTTGGTTTGTCACTGAACAATCCTGCAACCTGGAATAGATTTGTTTTTTCTACTCTTTCAGGTGCCTACAGCGGATTGCGCGTGGATCAGATGGCATCGTCTGTGCGCAATGAATTTTCCGGTGTTGATAAAATCCAATTTATTGTTCCGATCAAGGGGTTATATGGATTTGGAATGGGAATTAAGCCTTACAGCCAGCAGAAATATTCATTTACCTATGATCAAAACGATCTAATCATTGATCAGGATACATTACAACTCTCAAAAGAATACAGCGGAAGGGGAGGCATATCTTCCTTTTACTCCGGCATTAGCTTTCCTTTGTCTGATAAGGAACAAGCGGGCATTAAGTTTGATTTTTTGTATGGATCATCGCGAAGGTCAAATAACCTATTCGTGGATGCCGAAAGATTTCAGTCAAACACAAAGCATTATTATTCGGGCACCGTTCTGACCTGTTATCTTTCTTCAACGCGTTTTCGTTTGATTGATCGGCAACTTCATATTTATGTTTCCGCTGGAGCAGCGTTATATCCCTTGACAGTACATCAATCCAGCATGGCAGCCTATCAGGATATGAATGCAAACGGATATTATGATATGTTTGATTTCCCGGATTCTGTCGCTGAAGAATCGTCCACTACTCTGAACGCGTACAAACCGCAGGAATTTGGACTGGGAATTGATTACAGCATTACTCAAACGATTCATCTATTAGCTGAAATATTTATGTGGGAAAATACATCGGATGTTGCTGCAGGGTTTTCTGTACTTAATGACGATATTAATCAATGGACTCATACGAGTCTGAGCCTGGTATCCTTCGCTGCCTCTAAACCGAAAGAATGGTATGAGAAAATACCCTTCAGATCTGGTGTATATATGCGAAAGAATGATTTTTTATTAAATCAAGATTCCGCAATTGAAGTTGGTGCTTCATTTGGTTTTGGCATTAATTTTGGTTTCCCTGTCAATCAGATCGATGTAGCATTTATGGCGGGAGAGCGGCGTACGGGATCAACAAAAACAGAGTCGATTCGCCGTATTGCCTTCAGTCTTAATTTGACGGATATATGGTTCGTGAAAAGGAGAAACAGAAATTGAAAATGGAAAATAAACAAACATCCTTATTTGGATTGATGATCTTTACAGGATTCATTTTGTCGATGTGCGCTCCGCCTCCTGATCCCGGCGCGATTGATGAAAGGGAAACAGCGCGGCTTGATTCTTTGCGGAGGGTGAAATGCCCTCGCATGATGAGCAGTGCAGCCGAATATTATAAAAATCGTGACTGGGAATCCACGGTACGCGTTTATGGTGAAATAGTAGATCTGGGTTGCGATAGGGAAGATCCTGAAGGCGTATACCTGTATTATGCAATTGCATACGAATATTTGGGGAATTTTGATAAATCAGAAGAAGTACTGCTTAAAGGGCTGCAGGTTATGCAGAATAATATAGAATTAAGAAAGCGGTTGGCTTACGCATATAAAAAGCAAGGTAAAACAGAAGAAGAAATTGCCGAATATGACAGGCTTACCCTACTGGTTCCAGATGATATTTCCTTCAAGCAGGAACTTGCCGAATTGTACGCCAAGCAAAGCAGGTATGCAGATCAAATAATTATCCTAAAGGAAATTCTAAAGTTGGATCCAGACAATGAGACTGCACAAGGAGACCTTGCAAATGCTTATGAATTAAGCGGCAAGGATCCCATGGATGTATACGAAAGCAGATGGATTAAAAATCCTGAAAATATTTCTTATGGCCTTGATTATGCAGAACGGCTGGTCAGTGCTGACCGGTCACAGGAGGCAGTTAATGTATTACGATCAGTAATTAATGCAGACAGAACCAGCAAAATAGCATGGAGAAAGCTAGCTGAAGCATCCTACACAGCTAACGATCTTGAAGGATCATCTGAAGCATACGAAGAACTCTTCAACCTTGATCCGAGAGACTATCGGGTTGCAATCAGTATTTCCAAAGTGAATGTTGAACTTGAGAATTTTGATATCGCTATGCGCTGGGCTGATAATGCTGTGAAAGCATCAGATGCCGGTGAATCCTTGGGGCAGAAGGGAAATGTATATTATAAATCCTTCCAATTTTGCAGATCTTCGGAAATATCAACGGAAGATAAAATTATTGCGTCGCTTGCAATGAACTACTTTGAGGCTGCTGCCTCAAAAGGTTTCGGCAGGTTTAAGAATTCCCTCAATTGGCTCAAAGAAAATGAAGTTCTGTTCGGACGCGCAGAATGGTTCATGCTGGATTCAAATAGAAAATCGCAGGGATCGATTGCTCCGAGATCTGAATGTTACAGCTGGGTCAAAGAGCGCTTGGAGAAAGATCCTTCCTGGTAGATATCGTTACATGCCCCTAGAAAACCTCAAAGCTTCCGATCCAGAATTGTATGCTATTCTGGATCGTGAGATGTCCCGTGAAGAGCTAACGCTTGAACTGATCGCTTCAGAGAATTTTGTCAGTTATCCGGTACTTGAAGCAGCTGGCGGAGTAATGACAAATAAGTATGCAGAAGGATATCCCGGAAAACGCTATTACGGCGGATGCGATCACATCGATGAGGCAGAAAATTTAGCCCGCGACCGTGCAAAAAAACTGTTTAACGCTGAATATGTCAATGTTCAGCCTCATTCCGGTTCACAGGCAAACATGGCTGCAATGCTGACTTTTATTGAAACAGGTGATACCATTATGGGCCTGGATCTTGCGCATGGAGGCCACTTGACGCACGGAAGTCCGGTTAATTTTTCCGGAAGGCTTTTTAATGTAGTTTCGTACCAAGTTGATAAGGAATCCGGGCGGGTAAATTTTGCTGATGTTAGAAAATTAGCGCAGGAACATAAGCCCAAGCTGATCATCTGCGGAGGAAGTGCCTATTCAAGATTTATTGAGTTTGAGGATTTTAAATCAGTAGCCGATGAGGTTGGCGCATTTCTCATGGCAGATATTGCGCATCCTTCCGGGTTGGTAGCAACCGGACACCATCCTTCGCCGATGCCTTACTGTGATATTGTTACAACAACAACACATAAATCGCTCCGCGGTCCGAGAGGTGGGATGATTATGATGGGAAAAGACCGAGAAAACACCTGGGGAAAAATCGCCCCGAAATCCGGTAGAACTAAAATGATATCCGAATTGATAGACTCATCTGTGATGCCGGGTATTCAGGGCGGACCTCTTATGCATATCATTTCGGCAAAAGCAGTGGCCTTTGCCGAAGCGCTTCAGCCTGAATTCAAAACATACATCCAAAATGTCGTTGATAACGCCAAGTACATGGAAGAGGAATTCTTATCAAGAGAATACAATTTGGTCTCCGGTGGCACAGATACCCATCTGTTGCTGATAGACCTCACTGAAAAAGGCGTGCATGGTAAAGCAGCCGAGAATATTCTTGGCTCTGCAGGCATAATCGTCAATAAAAATATGGTCCCTTTTGATTCCAGAAGCCCGATGGTTACAAGCGGCATTCGAATTGGTTCTCCTGCGATTACAACGCGCGGAATGGGGAAAACTGAGGTAAAGAATATTGTATCAATGATAGATACGATCATATCCAATCCTGAAGATGAAGCTGTCATTTCCTCAGTTAAGAACCAAATAGAGGAATTGTGCAGCTCATTTCCGATTTACAGGCATTCCGAGGCCTGATTTTCTTTTTACCTTTCTAAATTATTCTTATTATTCAACGCTATGATGAATCTAAATCGTGCATTGATGCACGTTTATCTTATTATTTTATGTGCTTCAGGCTGTTCTCCTGCCTTTATTTATGTGCATCAGCCGAATATTGCCGAATCCTATTTTTCTAATAAGGCGCAAAAAGCAAAAAGATCTGCAGAAAAAAATCCACAGAATCCAAATACATTAATTGCTGCATGCTCACTGATGACAATGTACCACTACGGTTTTACAATGGAAGCAGCAGACCGGATTATTGAGGATAATTATGCCCTTGGTAAAGAAACATTTGAAACAGCGCATTTGGGATTCATTTCTGCCTATGATTTTGGAGAGGCAGCACTTCGTATAAAATATCCTGAATTTTCAGAGTGGATTAATGGTGTTCCAAGTGAATCTCTGGATTTTAAAACGGAAGATGTGCCTGTTCTGTATTGGACGGGTGCAGCATTGGGAGGTGCAATTTCATCAAGCAGGGGAGACCCAAAGTGGGTCATTCGCCTTCCAATAGTTGGCAAGCTATTTGAGAGTGCCTTAAAGATTAACCCAGCCTGGAATAGAGGATCGTTGTATTCAGCAATGATTTCTTACACTATGAGCCGCTCAGATCTTGACATAGAAGCGAATGAAATTGCTGCAGATTATCTGCAGAAAGCCAATATAGCTTCCGGTGGATTTCATGGAGGCGCAGAACTTAGCTTTGCGGAAACAGTATTGGTTAAAACTCAAAATAAAGAAGCATTTATGGAAAAAGTACAAGCTGTGCTGAACAACCAATCAAAGGAGGATGTAGCTGATATTATCGTTGCCGAAAGAGCGCAATGGCTACTTTCCCGAACAGGGGACTTATTCTATTGATATGAAGAAATATTTCTACATTGTACTTGTGCTGGCAATGTCCCTTTCCATACTGGACGCAAAAAAGGTAAAAATTAAAATGGCTACCCTGGCGCCGGAAGGTACTGAATGGCATGGGCTTCTAATGAAAATGGGGCAAGAATGGAAAAAGGCAACAGATGGAAAGATCAATCTGCGTGTTTATCCGGGTGGTGTGGTTGGCGACGAGAGGGATATGATTCGGAAAATGCGAATCGGGCAGATCCAGGGTGCCGCCATCACTTCGGAAGGTTTAACCGAAGTAAATCCGCAATATTCGGTGTTTTTTATTCCGATGCTATATCAGCAATTTTCTGATCTCGATTTGCTGTATGAAAAGCTTGGCGATGATTTGGTTTCTAATGCTGAGAAAAATGGATTCAAAGTGATTCTCATGGTGGATGTCGGCTGGGTATACTGGTTTACGTCTGACAGTGTCCGAACACCCGATGATCTTCGGGAACATTCCATTTTTACATGGGCAGGAGATTATAGAACAGCGGCACTCTGGGAGAAATCAGGATTCCAGGTAGTTCCGCTTGCCATGACGGATATGCTTTCGGGGCTGCAAACGGGAATGGTGAATGCAATGGCCTTTAACCCGATGTATGTGCTGGCACAGCAGAGTTTCGGTATTACAAAATATATGCTGGACATGAAATGGGGAATGCTGTCGGCGGCGGTGATTCTGGATCTTAGAACATGGAACAGGATTGATCTCGTTCACCAAGATAAAATGATTGAGATAGCCAACAGGATCTCGACTGATTTTCAAAGGAAAAACAGGCTAGAATCTGATGAGGCAATTGCCGTAATGAAAGAATACGGATTGGTTGTGACAACACCGACAGAAGCCGAATTTGAAGAATGGAAATCTTTGGTGGAAGAAATGTATCCGCTGATCAGGGGACAAATCGTAGAAGAAAATATTTTTGACAGGGTAATGGAGTTTAAACATGAATTGGAAGCTGACAATTAACCAAAAATTGGCAGTCTTCGATTTGGATTGAAATGGCTGAAGTAAACCAAAAGGAAAGAATTGCCGACCGTTTAAAATGGGGGGAGGATACGCTTGCTCTGGTGGTGTTTACGGTAATGATCTTTCTTCCTGCTTTTGAAACTGTCACACGGTTGTTCGGGCGTCCGGGGGTTCCGGCATCTGCGGTCATTGTTCAGCACCTCACATTATGGATCGGCTTTATTGGCGCTGTCCTAGCTGCGCGCCAAAACAAGCTTCTTGCGCTCACAACCAAACCGCTGTTTGTTCCTGATGAAGCATTTCATGCCGGGCGATGGATAGCAAAAAATATTTCGTTCATCGTTGTTGTTACCTTAGCGTGGGGAAGCTGGCAGCTTGTCCAAATTGAATATCAGTATCCCATGCAAATTGCTCCGAATATTTCACGCTGGGTGGCTCAGTCCATTATGCCTATCGGCTTTGGACTGATCGCGCTTCAGATTTACTTCAACAGTACAAAGGACCGGATGCTGAGGGCGTCCATGGCACTCGTGATGGTGATTTTTTCAATGATTGCACTGACGGATACGTTTCAGGATGTTTCATGGGTGGCATGGGTAGGATCAGCCATACTCGTGATTTCATTGGCGTATGGTGCTCCAATTTTTGTCGGTTTAGGTGGAATTGCCATTCTGTTTTTCTGGAAAGATTTTATTCCGGCATCTGCAATTCCGACAGAAGCCTACAGGATCGTGGTTTCTCCGACATTGCCAACGATTCCGCTGTTTACACTGGCTGGATATATTCTGGCGGAAAGCGGTGCATCCAAACGTCTAGTAAAATTATTTCGTGTCCTTTTCGGGTGGATACCCGGCGGAACTCCTGTTGTGATTGTAATTCTTTGCGGATTTTTTACAGCCCTTACCGGAGGATCAGGAGTTACGATTCTTGCGCTCGGCGGACTGTTATATCCGCTGATGGTCCGCGAAGGGTATTCCAGAAAATTTTCTCTTGGACTTATCACGGTTGCTGGATCGCTTGGATTGCTGTTTCCACCGAGTTTGCCGGCCATCATATACGGCGTTACTGCGGGTGTTTCTGTTAAGGATATTTTTCTTGGCGGACTGGTGCCCGGAACGGTGCTTGTCATAATGGTCGCAGGATGGGCTGTCTTTCAGGGGAAGCGCTCTAAGAAAGAATATTATTCCTTCAATTTATCTAAGATCGTGAATGTAGTGTGGGAAACCAAATGGGAAATCATCATTCCATTCATAATTCTGGCAGGAGTATTCGGAGGTTTTACGACACTTGTGGAAACCGCTGCACTAACGGTTCTTTACATTTTTGTGATTGAGGTCTTCGTTTATAAAGATTTGAAAATTAATCATTTGCCGGCAATAGTCATTGATTGTGCGGTATTAATCGGCGGTGTATTGATTATTCTCGGCGTTGCGATGGGCCTTACAAGTTATTTCGTAGATGCAGAAATACCATCTCGGCTGCTGCATTGGGTGGAAAACAGCATTCATTCGAAATATGTATTCCTTCTGATCCTGAATATTGTGCTTTTGGGAATTGGGTGCATGATGGACATTTTTTCCGCAATCATTGTTATTGTGCCGCTTATTTCTCAAATCGGCACGCACTTCGGTATTCATCCTGTTCACTTGGCAATCATATTTATAGCAAACATGGAATTAGGATTTTTAACGCCTCCTGTCGGTATGAATCTCTTCCTGTCGGCATACAGGTTTGGTGAAGATATGCCGACGGTTTACAAGGCAACATTACCGTTTTTTCTGATTCGGTTAATTGCCGTTTTGGCAATCACGTATATTCCGTTTCTTACGGTCGGATTATTAAGGTGATGCAGTGCACAGTGTTTTTTGGAACTAAAAGGTAATATATTCATTACTTGACTGACAGAAACCCGGGCAATAGATTCGCCCGCATTTTTAATAAGGAATTTCTATTCAATAACGCTAACAGATTAGTACCTAATAAAAACCCAGAGGGGAAACCCTCCAAAACATAGGATAAGACGATGAAAAGCCGTTTGGCACAATTCTGTTTTGCGTTCACTTTGACCTACAGCGCTCCTCTTTTAGCAAGTGAAGCAGGGGCAATTTTTCTTCTGATTTCACCAGGAGCCCGAGCAGGGGGAATGGGTGAAGCGCAGGTGGCAGTAGCAAATGATGCATATGCAAGCTACTGGAATCCTGCAGGCCTCGCATTTCTTGAAGGATCGGAACTTGCTCTCATGCATGTGAATTGGCTTCCCAATCTTGCAGACGACCTGTATTATGAATTTCTTGCCTATAGAAAATCCATTCCTAATCTCGGAACCTTGGGTGGGCACATCATTTATTTGAATCTTGGAGAACAAATCCGTATGGATGAATACGCCCAATATCAGGGGAAATTCACTTCGTATATGGTAGCAGGAACTGTTTCCTACAGTGCACTGCTTTCAAGAACTTCTTCACTCGGATTGAATGCCAAAGTTTCCTATCAGCATTTGGTGGAAATGGGTACTGCTGCAGAAAAGGGGAAGGGAACTTCTACTGATTTTGGATTTGATATCGGCTATCTCAAAAAAGAATTTTTGACGTCGCGCCTGGATTTTGGCATATCGCTTTCCAATATCGGCCCCAAAGTTTCATTTATTGATCCTGACCAGGCGGATCCTCAGCCTACAAATCTAACTTTTGGCTTTAATTATGCTCTCATTCAAACACAGCACAATAATCTCAATATTGTCTATGATGTAGATAAACTTCTGGTTGCATCTTATCCTGATATGGATTGGGATGGCGATGGCGTTATCGGAGGTTTTGATGAGGACGGGCATGTTAGTCTTTCAGGGGATTACAGTGCAGATGGTAAAATTGAAATTGCGCATACAGACCCGATTTATTTAGCATTGTTTACATCGTGGGTTGATGATTGGTTGCTGGGCGGCGACATGGATCGCGCTATATCCGGTGAGGAACCCGACCGTCAAATCGGTGGATACGCATGGGATGAAAGCAAGGATGACGGCAATGGCATACCTAATGAAGGTGAAATGATTAACACCACAGACAACGGTGCGAAATTTGGTGATCCCGATTGGGGCATATACAACGAATGGGGTCAGAAAGAGGTCGGATCTGCCGATGACAGAACGATCAATGATGAATTGGATAAACTTGTCCATAATTTTGGCATGGAATACTGGTATTCTACCTATTTCGCCTTGCGTGCCGGTTATTACTACGACAAAACGGGAAAAATTGAAAATCCGACTTTTGGCGTAGGTCTTCGCTTTGGCGGATATGGATTTGACTTTGGCTATACTTCGGGTGAACCCGGTCATCCACTTACTAATACCATGCGCTTTTCGCTGAACATGGTATTTTAATCGTTTCGAATTCTTCGGAGCGTATCTATGAAAGCTATTTTGCGCAGACTGTTCGTAGTCTGCATGATTTTTCCGCTTCCAATTCTCGGGTCGGATATTACCGGTGATGTAAAAATCTGTGCAATCCGGATATCCTTTCCAGTAGATATCACTGCATCAACAACGGGAGATGGAACATTTCTTTCTGCCGCGGAATATTCAGAATGTGATGCATATCCAATCGACCCGCCGCCGCACAATAAAGAATATTTTTGGTCTCAGATAAAAGCAGTGAACGCATACTTTTCTGAGGTGTCGTACGATCAATTTGGCATTGACCTAGATTCATCGGCTGTATTTCCTGCGAGCTCAATGGGTTCGTATCAAGTTGAAAACAGTATGAATTATTACCATCCTTATGGGCTTGATGAAATGCATGAATTTCGTATCACGGAACTGGCGGAAGATGCAATTCGAGCGGCCTGGGAAACTGATCTTGTCGATTTTTCATCGTACGATGTGGTTGTTATTTTTCATGCCGGTATAGGGCAAGACTTTTCGCTACCCTTTTTGGACCCAACTCCGGAAGATATTCCATCCACTTTCGTTGATTCAACAATGATGAAAACACATATTGGCAGCTTTCCCAAAAATGTGAAGCAGGCAATTATTCTGCCTGAAACGCAGAATCATCTTCATTACGACATTGCTGAAACAATGTTTTACGGCTCAGCGAATGCATGCGAATATCAATACGGATTGACAGGCACCTTTGCGCTAATGCTTGGCTTTGCGGCCGGACTTCCGCCGCTTTGGGATACGGAAAATGGAATCAGCGGTATCGGTATTTTTGGACTCATGGATCAGGGGTCTAATAACGGACGCGGACTGATTCCTGCTCCGCCAACAGCCTGGACTAGAATATTTGCCGGCTGGGAAGATCCTTTAACCGTGATCCCGGGAGAAAGTGTTTCCCTGCCTTCGCGCGCAGAAAACAGCATCGTAAAGATTGATATCAGCCCAACAGAATATTTTTTGATTGAAAACAGAACAAACTGGTTCCGGGATTCAGTAAGCATTGATTCATTGCGCTATAGGGAGTATTTAGAAAGTGACAGCTATCCTGCCTATGTACAGATTGTCCTTGATTCATTGGAAATAACAAAAGATGATAACGGCGTCATTACGTCAGTTCCTGATTATGATTTGGGATTGCCGGCATCCGGACTTCTGATTTGGCACATAGATGAAACGGTCGTTCAAAGCGGACTGGAAGATTATTCCATAAACGCAAATAAGATTCGGTACGGCGTGGATCTTGAAGAATCCGACGGTGCACAGGATATTGGATATCCATCCATTTTTCTGTTTTCGGATCCGAGCGCCGGCTATTTCGGCGATATGTGGTTTAAGGGAAATCTTGAGTATGAGCGAGCAAATCCGGATTACGAAGGATTATCACCGGAATTGGGACCGATGACATATCCAGATTCACGATCGAATGTAGGCGCTTCATCCTACATCAGAATCGGCGATATCAGTGCTCCAAACGATACCATGACTTTCACGGTGACCAATGCACTGTTGGCTTCGGGCTTTCCGGACACGTCGCTTCATATTGGATTGATGCACGATTTTGACAAAGACGGTACAATGGAGTTGGTAGGAGGCTCTGATAGCATCTGGGTAGGCCTTCCTGAAAAGCGAACATACTTCTATCAACCCCTTGGTAATGTTTATGATTTTTCCGTGGATACCAATGCAGCCAGCTTTGATTATTTGGTTATCAACGAGCTGAGAAATGATTCTACTGTAATTTCATTTTTTGCATGGAATGCATCTGATACAACTTTTACTTTTTCTTCCGATAGTGCGATTTTTATTGATGATATTTTGTTTCTGAATCATTTCCCTGACGAATCTTATTCTTCATTAATATACGATAACCAACTGCACTCCTTTGCATCAACAGTATTTGTGCATGAAGCAGATGGCGCTACCAATGCATTTAAAGGAAACTCCATCTCAGCAGCAGATATAAATCTTGATGGCAGAGCGGATATAGTATATATGGATTCAACCAATACAATACACGTATTGCATTATTCTTCAAATTTATATGCCATTTCGGGATTGATGGATTTGACTTCGATTGCAGGATTTCCGATCCGGATTGATTCCACTGCTTCGCAGATGGTGTTGGTCAAAGATTTGTTTGGAGATAGCCATCCGGAAATTGTTTTTCAAGATTCACGGGGAGGTATTCTGATTTATAACTGGAAAGGTAATTTGGAATATCGTCTTACCGATTATGGGAAACTTATTTGCCTGGGCGAATATGGAGGTAGCAATGCAATTGTCACCGAATCCGCTGTATGGGTGTTTGATAACGTTTCTAATAATTATGGCAACCAATGGACAGCGTTACATGGGGATTTTGGGAATTCACGGACTCTTTTCAGCTCTGTCCCGATCAGCACTGCAGATCAATCACTACTATTGGACAAGACAAGAACATATGTGTATCCCAATCCTGTTAAAGGGAGTACGGCCACTATTCGAGTACAGGTGGAATCTGCGGAGGCTGTAGAAATCAGTATTTACGATCTCAGCGGATATTTCGTAAAAAAAGCGAATCTGGATTATGTGGTCGAAGGACTGCCGAACGAATACAATTGGAATGTTTCCAATCAGGAACCGGGTGTTTATTTCGCGAGGGTTACCGCTTCCAAAGGAAGCAGATCCGAAGAAAAGATCATCAAAATCGGAATCATCAAATAATTCTATGCTGACCCGAATTTTAATGTTTTGCTTAGTCGGCAGTACGATTATTGGTCAAACTGCCCGGTACAATCATCCAGAATTAGACTGGCAGACGTTTGAGACCGAACATTTCAAAATCCATTATTATGATGAAACGGAAGCAATCGCGAGAGAAGGCGCATTTGCCGCTGAGGAAATTTATCCGCATGTAACCGAATTGTATGAATACGAACCGCAGCAAAAGACGCACATTATTTTTACGGATACGGATGATATTGCCAACGGCGCCGCTTATTATTATGACAATAAAATTATCATTTGGACTTCACCGCTGGAATTTGAATTACGGGGAAGCCACCGGTGGATTCAAAATGTGATAACTCATGAATTTGTGCACATCATTTCTTTGCAGAAAGCGATGAAAGCTGGAACAAGGTTTCCGGGCGCGTACCTTCAATGGCTTGGTTACGAGGATGAAAGAAGGGAAGATGTTCTTTACGGATATCCGAATACCATCGTGAGTTATCCTATTCCCGGAACAGCGGTGCCGCCATGGCTTGCGGAAGGGTCGGCGCAAGTTATGTACAAAGGTGCAGACTGGGACAACTGGGACACGCATCGCGATATGATTTTGAGGGACAGAATCCTGAACGGGAATATGCTTTCGCTGACGGAAATGAATACGTTCGGGAAACGCGGAATCGGGAATGAAAGCGTCTACAATGCAGGATTTGCTTTTTGCCAGTACATATCGGTGAAGTTCGGCGAAGATGCACTCCGAAAAACGATGGAAGCATTGTCATCGCCTTTTGAATTTTCCATTGAGAGCGCAATTGAAAAAGCCACCGGTACGGATGGAAAAACAGTTTATACGCAGTTCAAAAATACCCTCGGAAAAAGATACGCTTTATTAACCGAATCAATTACGGAAAATCAAAGGGAAGGAAGAATCATTGTACCGGACGGTACGGCAAATCTGTGGCCGGTGTGGTCACCGGACGGTTCATCGTTTGCGTATCTCAGCAATCAGGGAAAAGATTTTTTCGGCCAGACTGATTTATATGTTTATTTCATGGAATCAGCCAAAAGCGAGAGACTGGCTGAAGGAGTGATTTCGGCACCGGCTTGGGACGAAGGCGGTACGACACTTTATTTTGCAAAAAAAGCAAAATTCCCAAACAAAACCGGTTCAAAATATTTTGACCTTTGGATGTACAGCTTTTTAGATGAAGAGGAGACAAGGCTTACGGAAGACAGCAGAGCCTATTCTGCGGCATACATTCCGAAGGATCACGCCGTCGCATTCCTTTCCACGAAAGGCGGAAATCAAAACATTCATCTGCTGGATTTGGCTTCAAATACGATTTACAAAGTATCGGATTTTTCAGATCACAGGATATTGTCGAGCCTTGAATACGACGAAACAAACCACCGGCTGTTGTTTGATGAAACAATCAACCATTTCAGGAATATCAGGTTTTTATCTCTGGTAGACACTGCACTCGGAACCATTCTTGGAAACGATGCCTGGGATGAGCGAAACGGCACATCCGGCCAGGGAAACAGATTTGTATATTCCGATGACAGGTCCGGTGTTTTTAATCTCTACATGTTTAATGAATCTTCTGGGGAAAACGGATTCATAACAAACGTGACCGGCGGCGCATTCATGCCGTCGGTAAATGACAAAGGGCAGGTGCTGTATTCGATGTATAAAAACGGGAAATACACAATTGCGCTGCTGGATTCGATGATTATTATACCAGACATCAATGTCGGCTACAGCACGAGTTACTTCCGGAGGAATGAATCATTGTCGGAACCGATGACTACACAACTTTCCGAGACCGGAAAATCGTACGAGGATCAGTTTCCGCCGATGTTTCTTTTGCCGCGGTTGACAATGGATTACAATTCCCTCAAACCGGGATTTTATTTTTATTCATCGGAAGTCCTCGAAAGGCTGTCACTATTCGGTGCGGGCTCTCTTAATCCGGACGGAGATGCAGATATGTTTTTCCTTTTTGAATTCAACCGTTTTTATCCGACGCTGTTTTTTGAAACATTTTACATTACTCGGAACAGATTTGAAAGAGGGAAACTGGATGACGTTAGGGATGTGGATGACAATTTAAAATTCCGGCTTCTGCAGTTTAATTGGGGGGCAAGAATGCCGATCAAAGGTGTCGCATCGCTGGAAGTAGGAATGACGTGGCAGCAGTACCGTGCATTTGTGAAGCGTTCACTGGAGCTTGAGCATTTGGAAGCCGGCGTCGCATATGATTATTTCCGGGGTGTGTCCGGTTTTGCTCAAATGCATCTCAGCACGGTTCCGAACAGAGCGGATAAAAATATAAATCCTTCAGGCGGATACACGGCGGACATCCGATACGATTATGAGAAAAATGATTTTATCGAAGGATTAAATTTGTCGGATGCCGGTACGCTGCTGGAAGAATTCGCTGATAATTCAACACACCGTGTTTCTGCGGATGTTTCTATGCATGCCGCCATTCCATTCACTGACCGCTGGACGGTTTCCATCGGTGCTATGACGGGATGGATGTCAAATACGAAGGCGGATTCTTTTTTCAACTTTTTCGGAGGTGGCCTGCCGGGAATCAAAGGATATCCGTTTTACAGCATCGAAGGGAATAGGGTAATTATCGGTGATATCACTTTGCGGATTCCGGTCTTTAGAGAGAAGCACTGGGCAGTAGGTCCTGCAATAATTCAAAACAGTGTTCTTGGTTTTATGTATCAAACAGGCGATGCATGGATGACCTCAATGTCCGATTTTTCACTAAAAAATTCAGTAGGAATTCAATGGCGGATAAATGGGTACTCCTTTTATAATTTTCCTACCGCAATTAGCATTGAAATGCACCGCGGACTTAATACCTTTGGATGGTCAGGGCGCGGCAGAAATGTTACATACGGAAAAGAGAACAGATTTTATTTCACTATGCTATTCGGATTTTAATGTGAAGAAGATTATTTCCATCATTTTTATCAGTTCATTTATGCATGCGAATGGACTGTATTTCAACAAATACGATTATTTTTTCAATCTAGATTCGGTTGAGGTAGAAAAACAGCAGTCAGTAATGGCGGAACCTGCACGCTATCCTGCAAGGCCGATGCTGTATTCGCTGGTGCTGCCAGGAGCGGGACAGATCTATAATGAATCACCGTGGTGGAAATCGGCATTGTTCGCCGGTGTGGAAATTACCGGAATTGCACTTTGGTGGAATTGGAAATCACAGGCGGAAGATATTCAAAAAGAGTATGAAGCGTATGCACGCAGTCACTGGAGCCTGTCTGATTGGTATACAAATACGCAGCTTATTTTCCCGGACTCCTATACAACGATGTTTAGTGGAACGCATAAAATTATACTGAAGGCCGAAGATACATATTATACTTCTGCCTATTTGGACTCATTATGGGGTATTTACGGCTCGAACTTGGAATATATCCAGGACCGCGACTTTTACGAAAATATAGGAAAATACGATCAATTTGTGGGCGGTTGGGATGACTGTTATGCTGAAGATGGTAATACTCAACAATGGTGGGAAGAGGAAAAAAGTGTTGGCGACAGTACTGAAACCATTAAGCTCACCCCAAATAAAAACCATTACCGTGATCTTCGTTTTGACAGCAATACTCTCAAGGACTATTCCAAATATGCGATCAGCGCAATTATGTTCAATCATGTTATCAGCGGATTGGAAGCTGTATGGTCTTCCAGCCAAAAGAGCAGAAGAGATCCTCAAGATTCGGAGCAATATGAGTCGGATGTAGGATTATTATACAACCGCCAAAGTGCTACCGGAATCGGCGGCATTTATATATCTTTGAAATGGTGATTCATTACATAAAATAAACTTTGTAAATCTATGTATAATAAAATTTATCAGATAAATTCATTATTATTATTTCTTTTTGCTACTGTTCTAATTTCTTTGAGCAGCTGCAGTTCGGGCAAAGATAAAATACAGCTGGAAGAAGAAGTGAAAAATCGCTTTGATAAAGGTATGTATTATCTGGGAAAGAACCGGTATTTGCGAGCTCAGGAAGAATTCACTTTTGTAGTGGTCAGCGGTTCGCACACAGAATTGGGAGATGATGCCCAATTTTACCTTGCAGAAGCATTTTTTTTGAACGAAGAATTTATTCAGGCCATAGCAGAATATGATCAGCTGATTCGCAAGATGCCGTTTACACCTTTTCTGCAAAAAGCACGCTATCGTGTTTGCGAATCTTATGTAAAAGAAGCGATGCCCTATTATCTGGATCAAACCTACACAGAGAAAGCCTTAGAAAAAATTCAGGAATTTCTTGATGATTACCCTGATACCAAGCATAAGCAGGAGGCCACAGAATTAATTCAGACATTACGCATTAAACTATCAAAAAAATTATATGAAACCGGAATTCTATATATCAAACTTGATGAATTTTCATCAGCTATCCTGGCATTTGAGGAAATTGTAGAAAAATATTTTGATACCGAATATTTCGGACTTGCACATGTTGCCATCATTCAATGCCACGCATTGAAGAAGGATAACGATAAAGCGGCGGAATACTATTCAAAAGTTGAAATCATGCTGCAGGCGCTAAACCTTGATGCCGAAGCGAGAGATTGGATAGGGCTTGCGGAAACTGACAAGGCGGAAGAATAAAATGAAAATTTGTTTATTCGGTGGAACATTTGATCCTCCTCATATAGGGCATTTGCTTATCGCGCAAACAATCTTTGAATCCGAACATTTTGACAAACTTTTCTTTATTCCCGCTTTAAACCCTCCACATAAAGACAGCGATGCAATTACGCCAATTGAGCACCGTGTGAATATGCTTGAGCTGGTAATAAAGGATAATCCCCATTTTGAGATTTCGGACCTGGAAGTGAAGCGGGGAGGTGTTTCATATACAATTGATACGATACAGTCGCTAAAGAAAGAAAATGGCTTTGGATCGGATGATTTATATTTCCTGCTTGGTAGCGATACCCTTAAATCGTTCCACAAGTGGAAAGAACCAGAGTCGATCTTAGATGAATGCCAGGTCATTGTTGCTGTGAGGCCCGGATTTCGACCTAGCGATATTCCTGCGTGGATATTAAGCCAGATCCGCTTCGCCAACCTTCCCAGAATTGAAATATCGGCAACTACCATCCGCGAGCGCTGGCGTACTGATAAAACAATTCGGTATATGGTCACGCAACCGGTATGGGAATACATCAACAAGAAAAACCTGTATCTTTGATGGATATTCTGTTATCTGAACATATGATTTCGATTTTGGGTCTGATTGTGGGCGGCATATGCCTTTATTTCGGAGCGGAGTGGATCGTACACGGCGGGAGTCACATGGCTCACAGAATGGGAATCTCACGCCTAGCGATCGGATTGACCATTGTGGCGTTCGGAACGTCGCTCCCCGAACTGATCGTTAGTGTCATCGCAGCTTTAGATAATGCTCCGTCCATAGCAATAGGAAATGTTGTTGGATCCAATGTGGCAAATGTTGGACTGGTTTTGGGCGCTGTAACACTCATTTTCCCTATTTCCTATCAATATTCGGCAATCAAAAGGGATATTTGGATTTATCTCGTTTCATGTGCGTTTTTCATAGGATTTATGTGGGACGGCACAATAGAGACCTACGAAGCGGCTGTTCTTCTGGGCGGACTGGTTGGTTATATTTGGATGTGCTATAAAAGTCCGCATCCGATTCTTTCGGAAGTGGATCAGGATAGACTGGATGCAATGGCAAAATGTGTGTTGCTGCTTCTGGTCGGAATTGCCGTATTATCCATCGGGGCAAAAGTTTTTGTTGATTCTGCGGTCACTATTGCCGGATTGCTCGGAGTTCCGGAAGTTGCGATAGGTATGAGTATTGTTGCGCTCGGAACATCGGTTCCCGAATTGGCGACTTCCATTGTAGCTGCATTTAAAAAAGAGCACGGTATTTCGATCGGGAATATTGTCGGATCAAACTTGTTCAATATTTTATCGGTTTTAGGAATTGCAGGACTTGTGAAGCCGCTTACAACTTCAACGGATATACTTTTGTTTGAGGTTCCGTTTATGGTCGGATTTGGCCTTGTGCTGATTCCGCTTGGAATCATTTCACAGCCTATCTCAAGAATCAGTTCGGTTTTGCTGCTAGCGGGATATGGTACCTTTATTTATTTCCTGTTTTAATTTTCCAAAGCATGTTTGTTAATCCACACCGCAATCCATTAGATTTGGCCCCATGATCCGTCTGAATAACGTTTCCTTCTCTTATGAGAAGGGATTTGGACTTTCCAACATCAACCTGGATGTAAGCGAAGGTGAGTTCGCTTTTCTCATCGGGCCGACAGGATCGGGTAAAACAACACTGCTTCGACTCATCTATATGGATCTTCTTCCCGATTCCGGGCAAGTCGAGGTGCTCGGCCATAAGTCGCCGAAGATAAAGAAAAACTCTATTCCTTTTTTGCGCAGAAGGATTGGAATGGTATTTCAAGATTATCAATTGCTCGATGACAGAAATTTGTTTGATAATGTTGCGTTGGCCCTGCATGTGATAGGTGACGATACAGCCGATATCTATGATAGGGTGATGGAAGCGCTTAATGATGTTGGTCTTAGCGGTAAAGAACAGCACTACCCATCGGAGTTGTCGGGCGGGGAACAGCAACGAGCCTGTATTGCACGTGCAATGGTAAAAGAACCTGAATTAATTTTAGCGGATGAACCAACAGGCAATGTTGATCCTGTAGCAGCGTACGAACTAGTCAAATTGCTGGAAGAAATCAATAATGAAGGTACTGCTGTGCTAATGGCATCCCATAATTACGGACTAATAAAGGGACGCGGCCACCGGATTATAGAAATGCAGGAAGGAGGCATCAGGAGAAGCTGATGGACCAACTTCTGTTTCTGATTATTGAAGGTGCTCGAAATTTATGGCGTCATAAACTGACGGCGCTTGGTGCTGTATTTTCGGTATTTTTTACTCTCTTTCTTATTGGTGTTCTTCTTGTGATGAATGACAATACGGATAAGCTGATCAATTATTTTCGCGGAAAGTATAAGATTGAGGTGTTTTTCAATGAGTCTGTTTCAAATGAACAGGCTTCGAAGCTTGTGAAAAATATAAGGACAATTCCTGGTGTTCGCTCAACGACCCTGATTTCTAAAGAAGATGCAATGTCTATATTTAAATCGCAGTTTGATGAGGACGTCATGGAACTGCTCGGATATAATCCCTTTCCCGCCAGCTGCGTGGTTAATGTGATCAAACAGAAAAATGTGTCTCTTTCGGTCGAACCTATCATTCACCGAATTAAATCTCTGGACGGTGTAAGCGAAGTGCACTACCAAGGAAGGCTCATCAAGCGCATCGAAAGCTATTTCCAAAAATTCCTCAAAGCAATTACATACCTTTCCGGTGTGGTACTTGTTATTTCCATTATCATAATTTCAAATACGATTCGCCTAACGATCTATTCCAAAAAAGAATTGATCAGAGCGCTCGAATTGATTGGCGCCACAAAATTATTCATTCAGGTGCCTTTCATGGTTGAGGCCATGATTCATGGGCTGATCGGTGCTGTGCTTGCTTCTGTAACGATTGCCGGATCTGTGATTTTTGTGAACGCTAAATTGGGTGTTTTATATAATGTGTCTCTGGAATTAAACGGAATCATCATAGCACTTTGGCTTACCGGTATCGGTCTATTCATCAGCCTGTTGGGAAGCCAGCGCGCAATCGCACGCTTTCTGAAGTAACTTTGTGTCGGAATTCCACCTTGCCCCGAGATTAATCATCTGTCTAATTTCATAAGATATGGCTAACAGGAAAACACGCGTTTTAGTCGGCAGGGAAGATGTCATTTTAAAAGCGACGATTGAAGATTTTATACAATCCAATGCTCCGATAGGATCTACGTTTCTGAAAAAACAGCATCGCTACAATTTTAGTCCGGCGACCATCCGTGCAACTATGTCTGCGCTTGAGGAGAAAGGATTGCTGACACACCCGCACGTTTCGGCAGGAAGGATCCCTACCGATTTGGGATACCGCACGTATGTTGATGACTTGATGGATAAAAAAGGGCCTTCCACAAAGGGAAATAAATTCATTAGGGAAATGGAAACGATGGCAACGGGGATGGAAGATTTGATGCGGGCGACAGCAGTGATGCTTGCGAAGATCAGTAAATTATTCGGTGTGGTAATTCTGAAAGGATATCAAAAAAGCATTTTATCAGATATAGAATTGGTGAAGCTTGGTTCAGACCGAATTATGGTTGTCCTTGCTATGAAAACCGGTTTGGTTCGATCCATTGTTCTGAATCTAAAGGTTGAGGTTGCGGATGGTATGTTAATCCGGATTAACGAGGCACTGCGAAATTCTCTGGTAGGATTGCGGCTCGATGACATTGCGGGAAGTATGGAATTGCGGCTAATAGATTCAGATGTGTTCGAGCATGAAATCATTCAGATTCTTCTGAATCGCTCATCGCAGATGTGTACCGTTCAGCATGATGCAGTTGTTTTTACTTCATCTTACAATGAATTGCTAACCCAGCCGGAATTTAATGATACCCAGCAGTTTCAGGATTTGCTTCCTGCTTTGGAAACTGATTCTCTTTTAAATGATATTGATCTATCGAACCAATCGCATTGGAATGCTGTAATCGGCGGAGAAAACGAAAATGAACTTTTGCATGACTGCTCGCTTGTATCTGCGCCATTCAAAGGAAGTCTGGTGAGTGGCCGTCTGGCGCTGCTTGGTCCGAAACGCATGCAGTATTCTTCTTTAAAAACCATTCTGCATCAATTTGCTGAAGGAATAAAACATGTCTGCTAAAAAAGACACAGCGAAAAAACCAAAATCCGGTAAGGAAAAACCGCAAAAAAAATCTTCGAAGGAAAATAAGAATGATGATATGATTTTGCAGCTTACAACTCAGTTGGCAGGGATTGAGGACAAACACCTTCGTTTAAAGGCGGAATTTGATAATTATAGAAAACGCAAAGAGCGCGAAGTTGGGAATTTACTGCGGTATGAAGGATCAAATGTGATTACCGAATTTATTGCAGTGGTTGATGATCTTGAACGTATGCAGGATGTCATCAATTCCGAATCAAACGGTTCGGATGAATCAATTAAAAAAGGGATTGATATGATCCTGAAAAAAATCCACAAACGGTTCGACAGTTTGGATGTTCAGTCTTTTACAGAACTGGGAGACGAATTGGATTCTGAACTTCATGATGCAATGATGGTGCGTGCGGAAAAGGATAAAAAAGAAAACGAAATCCTGGAAGTGTTTGAAAAAGGGTACAGGTATAAAGATAAAATTTTACGGCATGCTAAAGTTGTAGTTAATAAGCTGAAATGAAAGATTTATACGACATTTTAGGTATAGGAAAATCTGCATCTTCCGATGAAATCAAGAAGGCTTACAGGAAGATTGCAATGAAATATCATCCTGATAAAAATCCTGATGACAAGGAAGCCGAAGTGAAATTCAAAGAAGCGGCGGAGGCTTATTCGATTTTGAGCGATTCCCAGAAGCGCGCGCAGTATGATCAATTCGGGCATGCTGGCGTCAACATGGGCGGCGGCGGACAAGGCCGAGGATTTTCGAGTCATATGTCCATGGATGACATCTTCAGCCAGTTTGGAGATATTTTCGGCGACTTCGATCCGTTCGGCAGTTTTTTTGGAGGAGGAAGATCCCGAGGCAGACGCATAAGAAAAGCAGCGGATTTGAAAGCAACCATTTCTCTGGATTTTCTTGAAATTTTGAACGGCGTTGAAAAAACAATAAAACTGAAACGGCTTGAGCCGTGCGAATCCTGTTCCGGTTCCGGCGCAAAAGAAGAAACGGGTCCGTCATCCTGCAGGCAATGTGGAGGTGCTGGGCAAGTTCGGCAGGCAACGCAATCTCTATTCGGACAATCAGTTGTCGTGAGGGAATGCCCGGTTTGCCGCGGAACAGGACAAATGATTGAACATCCCTGCGGCACCTGCCGAGGTGATGCAGTTTCTAAAAAATCAGTGGAGATAAAAGTAAAAATTCCCGCAGGAGTAGCATCGGGAAATTACATGACATTATCCGGCGAGGGAAATAAAGGCGGACACGGAATTCATCCCGGTGATTTAGTCCTATATTTTGAAGAAGATGATGATCCATATTTGGTTCGCGACGGTGAGGACGTTCTATTAGAAGTGCACCTCTCATTTTCTCAGGCAGCGCTCGGTTTAACCATAAAAGTGCCGACAATAGAAGGGGAAGCAAATTTGAAAATTCCGGCGGGAATTCAGTCCGGACAGGTGCTGCGTATGAAAGGAAAAGGATTCCCTGCAGTCAGAGGATCAAAGCGTGGGAATCAATTGGTGCGTGTCCAGATTGAAACACCAACGTCCATAACAAAATCACAGAAAACCCTGTTTGAGGAATTATCCAAATTGAACGGCCAGTCCAATCCTGCATTTCGGAAAATTAAAACATGAAGAAATTGTTAACCGGACAGGAAAAAGGGGTTATCCAATTTTTATTGGCAATATTCATTATCGGTCTTGCTGCAGGTGCATACAGAGACAGAAAAGATGAAACTGCATCATTGGAAATGCTCTCAGAAATGGAAGCATTTAGGGAAGCATCTAAAACGGAAACATTTTCAGCAGAATCAAATGCAGGTAATTCCGAAATGAAACCGGTTGCTAAACATATGCAACTGTCTGTAAATATCAATTCGGCAGACAAGTCTGAATTAATGAAATTACCAAAAATCGGCCCTGTCACTGCCGAACGGATAATTCGATTCCGTGATGATTACGGTTCGTTTGATACGATTGAAGATTTATCTAAAGTAAAAGGTATCGGTACTAAAACGCTGGAAAAAATCCGGCCGTTCGTGGAGTTAAAATGAAAATCAGTAAACGCATTCTTATTTCTGACTTGTTGGAATTTGCAATTGTATTATCCTTTATATTTTTAGTTATTGCTATTTATGTGCCAAGAGCTATTTGGGATGAAGAAGATTATTACAGAAAAGAAAGCAGATACAGGATGCAGAATATTTTTGATGTGGAATCCTTTTATCAGGTTCTGACGGAAGAATATTCTGAAGATCCTCTCTGGGCGCTTTCGGTTGTGAATGCAGCGCGCGATTCTCTCACAGCTGATTCCACTTTTCTGGAAGATCAATTAGTTAATATCAGCGGAAAAATTATTGATATAAACATACCCGTGGATTATGATGTGGAATTTGATACAACATTCGGTTTTTTGAAATCGAGACGCGATACCATTTTGGACACAACAGTAACCCTCATCATGTTTTCAGAAGAAATTTCCCGGAATGATACGATCTACATAAGAAAAAATGAATTATCCATTCTTGAATCAAGTCCAAATTTTGTAGGTTTGGTAGAAGAAACACCGATAGAGCGTGTTGAATTAGTGAATTATTACGACTCATACATGCCCGATACATCCATGTTTTATTGTCCCGTTACAAACCTTCCGTACAAAGTAAAACTGGAAGATCATTCTTTGCGGGTCAGCAGTCCGATTAACAGGGTGCATAAGGAAGGCCGGTATTTATTGTTTTCCTTCAATGCATACAATCACGGTTATATCGAGGACGGCGCTCCCAGCTGGGATTAATTCCAGTCTGTTTTGATTTATTTACTTCTTTCTGATTCACACATAACAGGTGCACACTGCTCGTCCAAAAAGGATAAGCAGATTATTACAGCCTTTTTCTGTGAAAAATTACCCTATCCGCTGAGTCCGTATTTCGGCGAAGAAGAGGATCTTTCGCAAATACTGTTCAGAGCACTATCCGGACTTCAGCAAACGGTAGCTTTTGAAGAAAGCTCTATTGCTGTTGCAGTATCCGATACTCTTGTTCATCACGATATAACGGAAGTTGATAAAGAGCTTCCGCTGCCGGACGCATGGGATTACATCCAGTGGAAACATCAAATTCAGTGGGGAAACAAAGCAGATACATTTTTATCTTTTTCAAGAGTTTATGAACAAGAAAAAACTGTATTTCATACGGTTCACTGCGATTCAGCTTTAGTGAATGCCGTTAATCTCAGCTTAAAATCCCTTCCGGCATTTCCGATATGGATGGGAACGGAATCATCGGTTTTGCTCGAAAATTCAACACAGGATGCAATCCCGATACTCATTGAGCGAACGAGAGGATTTGATGTTTTTCACAAATCTGATTCCGGTCCTGCCATGGGAAAATTAACAGCACGAAAGGGATCTCTCAGCTTATCTTGTGTAAAAGGCAATGCCGATTCTTTAGCGGCTGCTGTTGGTCTTGCCACACCCAAAACGCGCAAAAAACCTCCGGTAAATTTTTTCGGAAGATTAACGCAGGCAAAACACAAAACAATTGAATCACTCCGCGTTGTTCGATCAAACCCATTTAAAATGGTATCCATCGAAAATGATAATGCTTTGGATCGGATTGATCCGCATGATCAATCCGTTTTATCGGAAATGATTTCCGGAACTATAGGAAATTTCCCACAAAATTTCTTTCTCTCAACAGGTATTCAGGATACGCCGGAAAAACATAAATCTCTACCGAGACAAACTGAAAGCAATGTCAAGCCGAAAAAGAAGAAAAAACCGCTGAAAAAACCAGATCCGGCCAGGCGGGAAAAAACCCAGAAAATTTTCCTCACCATTGTCGTTCTCATCATTTTTATCGGCATGTATATTTTGGGAGTAAAACTGAAATTAGAGGAAGAGAATTCATTCCCTTCAAAAGATGCAGGTTATAATGAAATTCTTGCTGACTCTTTTTCGTGAGAATTATTTCGGGTACATATAAAAGCAGAAAAATCACGACCGATCCGAAGGCATCTTTCAGGCCGACATCTGCCCGTGTCAGGAAAAGTCTTTTTGATTTGTTAGGACCGGTTAGCGGACTGAGTATTCTCGATTTATTTGCAGGATCCGGCATATTGGGATTCGAGGCCATGAGCCGTGGCGGATCTAAATTATCATCCGTTGAAATGAATACAAAATACGTAAAACTAATCCGCCAAAATGCAGTTGAACTCGGTGTGGAATGTGATGTAATAAAAAAAGATGCATTTACCTATTTAAAAACCTGCCCTCAATTTGATATCATTTTTGCCGACCCGCCTTATGGCAATACAGACCTTCAATTATTGCTTGAGCTATGTTTGAATAAGTTGCATAAAGGCGGTAGATTGGTTATTGAATCTTCGAAACATGATTTGGAATTGGACGGAGGAAAAGTAAAAGAATACGGAGACACTCGATTAACCATTTTTACCCATGAATAAGAAAATAATATACCCCGGAACATTTGACCCGATTCACAACGGCCATATTGATATTGCGGAACGTGCTTCTAAATTGTTTGACGAATTGATTTTTGCTGTTGCAGTCAATTCCGATAAATCACCGCTGTTTAGCGTGGAAGAACGGATCGCTATGATTGAAGAAGCAACAGAAAGTCTGGGGAATGTACGGGCCTGTTCAACTGAGAAACTCGTTGCGGATTTTGCCAAGGAAGAGAATGCTGTCGCTTTAATCAGAGGACTTCGTCATGTCAGTGATTTTGAATTTGAATTTCAGATGGCCATGATGAATTATCACTTAAATCCTGATATTCCTACCATCCTAATGATGCCGGCGGAACAGTACATCCATTTGAATTCTTCAGTAGTAAAGGAAGTTGCTAAACTTGACGGAGATGTTTCCACGTATGTACCTGACTGTGTCCTTGACCGGTTAAAAAGTAAATATAAATCTTAATTCATTATAAATTTACCCGCTCTCATTAGAGCTTATTTAACGAATTTAATATTATGCCTACGTACGATTACCAATGCACATCCTGTAGCCACGTGTTTGAAATTTTTCAAACCATGTCAGAAGATCCGCTGAAAAAGTGCCCCTATTGCGGGAAAGGGGTTCGTCGGTTGGTCAGCGGTGGCAGTGGCCTCATTTTTAAAGGATCGGGATATTACCTCACAGATTATGTAAAAAAGGGAAAAAAGGATGCATCAAAGCCTTCGAAAACGAAATCGAAGGCAAAAAAGAAAGAATCCAAAATAGCACAAAGCGAAGGGAAAAAATAACTGTGGCAGAAGAAAAATTATGCAGCGTACCTGAAAACGGAAGCAAGATCACCATAGATCAAGGGAAACTGTCGGTTCCGGATGATCCCATTATCCCATATATAGAGGGAGACGGAATCGGCATCGATATATGGCGCGCTTCTGTTCGTGTGTTCGATGCAGCTGTGGAAAAGGCATTCAATGGTGAAAAGCAGATTCACTGGATGGAAATATTCGCCGGGGAAAAATCTTACTCTATGATTGGGAAATGGCTTCCGGATGAAACACCTGAAATTATTGAGGAATATGTGGTCGCCATTAAAGGACCGCTTACGACGCCTGTTGGAGGTGGAATCCGCAGCTTGAATGTTTCGCTAAGGCAGATCTTAGATCTGTATGCATGCGTTCGGCCGGTGCGCCATTTTGAAGGAGTACCAAGTCCGGTTGCAAAACCTGGAAGTTTGAATGTGGTGATCTTTCGTGAAAATACAGAAGATGTTTACGCAGGCATCGAATGGGAAAGCGATTCAGAAATTGCCAACAGCATTATCCAATTAATGGATGAAAAATATGGGAAAAAAATTAGGGAACACTCCGGCATCGGAATAAAACCCATTAGTCCGTTTGGCACAAAAAGACTGGTCCGAAAATCAATTGAATATGCCATGCAGCAGGGAAGAAAAAATATTACTCTTGTGCACAAAGGAAATATTATGAAATTCACCGAAGGTGCATTCAGGGACTGGGGATACGAGGTTGCGCATGATGAATTTTCCGATCATGTTATCACAGAAGAAGAATTCTGGGATGAACACGCCGGAATGGTGAGGGATAATATTGTGATGAAAGACAGAATCGCCGATGCGATGTTTCAGCAGCTTTTGCTTCGCCCCGAGGAATATGATGTAATAGCCACATCTAATTTGAACGGTGATTATTTGTCTGATGCATGCGCCGCTCAGGTCGGCGGACTTGGTATGGCGCCGGGCGCAAATATGTCTGACCATATTGCTTTATTTGAAGCAACTCACGGGACTGCACCAAAGTACACAAACCAGGATAAAGTGAATCCGAGTTCCGTAATTCTTTCAGGTGTTATGATGCTGGATTATATGGGATGGAGGGATGCGGGCAGCAAAATCATTGACGCAATCAGGAAAACGATTCAGGAAAAGAAAGTAACATATGATCTTGAGCGGCAGATGGATGGAGCAACAAAACTAGCCACATCAGAATTTGCGGATGCAATTATAGACAATATGTAACCATTCCTAATTCATAAAAAGGTGCGGTTTTCCAGAACCTTTTTATTTTTCGTCTTAAAACATGTTTATTGATTATGCAAAAATACTTTGCCGTTCGGGAAACGGCGGTAACGGATGCGTATCATTCCGGAGGGAAAAATTTGTGCCGAAAGGCGGCCCTGACGGAGGTGATGGAGGCAAAGGCGGTGATGTGGTATTTACTGTGGATGACCAGCTTCACACGCTTCAGGATATCAGGTATAAACAGTCCTATATAGCCGACAACGGTGAACCGGGACTATCGTCAAAGAAATCCGGTGCGGACGGGAAAAATATTCTGATTCCGGTACCTCCGGGAACCGTCATCAAAAAGGAAAAATCCGATTCGGTTCTTGCTGATTTAACTCAGGAAGGAGACATCTACACGGCGTGCAAAGGTGGTAAAGGAGGCAAAGGTAATGTTCACTTTAAGTCATCCACGCAACAAACGCCAAGATTTGCTCAGGATGGACAAAATGGAGAAGAATTCACTTTCGAAATCGAATTGAAAATTCTCGGAGATGTCGGACTGGTTGGATTTCCGAATGCAGGCAAATCAACACTATTGGCAGCGCTAACGACTGCAAAACCGAAGATTGCAGATTACCCATTTACAACTCTTGAACCAAATCTTGGGATTGTGAAATACGGTGAATATCAATCTTTTGTTGTGGCGGACATCCCGGGACTGATCGAAGGTGCGGCAGAGGGGAAAGGCCTTGGTCATAAATTCTTAAAACATGTGGAAAGAACGCGTGTTCTGCTGATTCTTATTGAATGCACAGATGGTAATCCGCAAGCATCTTTGAAAAAGCTGAAGGAAGAATTAAGACAGTTCAATCCTGTTTTATTAGAAAAATTCTCAATAATTGTACGTACTAAAATGGATCTTTCAGGAAGTGAAGATTTTTCTGACGCATGGAAATCAGTAAAGGATAATACTTTAGATATTTCATCGGTGACCCGTTCCGGTTTGGATGATCTTGTGGATGTCATCGCAAAAGAGTTAAATGAAGACTGAGTTTCTTTCCGCAGTCATCAACCTATTGAATGTAAAAGGTCTCGGACCGCATCGTGTCAGAAGCCTTGTCACAACTTTTCCGAATGCAGAATCTATTTTTGATTTATCCGTTAAAACTCTTTGCAGTGCGGAAGGGATTGATATTAAGTCTGCTCGAACCGTAAAAAATTATTCACATTTTGACCATGCGGAACAGATTGCCGCCAAGGCTGAAAAACTGGATGTAAATATTGTTTCATTCTGGGATGAGAATTATCCAATTCTTCTGAAAAAGATTTATGACCCTCCTGTGTTACTTTACTGTAAAGGGAAACAGCTGAAGCTGAAAAGCGATTGCGTTTCGGTAGTCGGAACAAGGAAAGCATCAGCATACGGGAAAAGCGCAGCAAGACATTTATCCGAAGATTTATGCGGAGTAGGAATGACAATTGTTAGCGGATTGGCACGAGGCATTGACAGCATTGCTCATAAATCCGCTATTCAATGTGGAGGAAAAACAATTGCCGTACTCGGAAGCGGTGTGGATGTTATTTATCCGCCGGAAAATAAATCTTTGTACAAAGCTATCCTTGAGAACGGAACCGTGATTTCTGAGTTTCCTTTAGGAACAAAGCCGGATGCAGGAAACTTCCCACAGCGAAATAGAATTATAAGCGGATTGAGCCACGGAACTCTTGTGGTGGAAGCAGGAAACAAAAGCGGCGCCATTCTAACAGCACTGAATGCGGTAGATCAGGGAAGGGAAGTGTTCGCAGTTCCTGCCAGAATTACGGATAAAACAAGCGCAGGCTGTTTACGGCTAATTCGAAACGGTGCAATACCGGCGGAATCTGCAAAGCGTATTTTAGAACATATCCATAGCAGATTGTTTCAGCCGCGGAAGCACAGACAGGAAAAGATGAATTTGAATCTGAAAAATGATGAACGCTCATTATATGACATATTAAGCCATAAACCTTTGCATATTGATGTAATTGCAA
Source organism: Fidelibacterota bacterium (assembly GCA_030746535.1). Taxonomy (GTDB): domain Bacteria; phylum Fidelibacterota; class Marinisomatia; order Marinisomatales; family TCS55; genus JAAZYX01. Next base: position 6,377 of record JASLML010000007.1, on the reverse strand, counting down.
AAGAATCTGGAAAAACGGGAACAGAAACCTTATCAATTTTACTCAGTTTGGAACTAAAAGGTGCGGCCGTTCAGCTCAGCGGGAAACAATTTGTCCGCGCGTAAGAAGAAAGGTAATTTCCGCCACTAATTTGAGAGATATAGTATTTGGAGAGGTGGCCGAGCTGGCTGAAGGCGCTTCCCTGCTAAGGAAGTGTGCGGGTAACCGTACCGTGGGTTCGAATCCCACCCTCTCCGCACAATATATCTTGTGACCTCACGCATACTATTTATAAAAGAAAAACACTTACATTCGAATTATGAACAAACATCTACAGACAACACTACTGATTACACTTATGATATCCTGCGGATTATCGCATCCCGAAGATCCGAAAGGACGCTGGCATAATATCCTTGGACAGGGTTTTTCTTCGGCTTTGGCGATGGACGGTTCAATTATTGCCGTCGGCGAAACCAATGGCGGGATCGTACCCGGTGCGGTGTATATATACCAATTGGATGCAACAACCAACGAATGGGATATGGATACGCTGTTAATGGCTTCCGATAATCTTGCCGGAGACGGCTTTGGTAAATCTATTGCCTTAAAGGGCAATACGCTGATGGTCGGAAAATACGATAATGCAGAAGCAGTATATGTATTTACGCGTGACCCATCTACAAATACCTGGACTGAAGACCAGAAAATCACGATGGCCAGTCAGGTTTCTTCCGATTTCGGATACAGAATTGCTCTGACCGAGGATTTTGCGGTGTTTACTGCAAGAAGGGATGTCGCTAGCGAAGGAAGAGCCTATGTGTACGAAGTAGATGCATCCACAGCTTTGTGGACTTTGACAGCAACCCTTTCAGGAAGCACGGTATCACCAGCTGATGAATTCGGCAAGTCGGTTGCAGCTTATGGGAATTATGTGCTGGTTGGCACGAATTACGGTGAATCTGCTTTTCTGTTTAAACGCGAAGCGTCCAGTTCTGGCAACATGTACCAGTGGGCAGAAATTGATGCATTGAGCCCATCCTCCGGATCGGGTAGGTTTGGTTATGCAGTTGCCCTGGAAGACGGATATGCACTAGTCGGCATGGTTACCGCCAATGGAGGCAGAGGAAGGGTCATTTCATATGCATATACTGAAAATGGTGCTATACAGACAGATGTAATTTCAGCAAGCGATGAAGAATCCAGTGAATTCTTTGGCGTATCGATATGGATGGACGATAATCGAGCCCTGATTGGAAAATATAATGGAACTTCGGTTTATCTTGAAACCAGATCTGGAAATACATGGTCGCAGACTGCAGTTATAACCGGCTCTGATACAGAAGGATCGCATCGATTTGGAAGGCAAGTAGCCCTGGATGGTTCGAGGGCGCTGGTTGGCGCATATTACGATGAATCTGCCTATGTATTTGATGAGTCAGGAGAATCCTGGAATCAGACTCAAAAATTGATTGCCGAAAGCAGGGTTGCTTCAATTACCGGAGAAGAAAAGGAATGCATAGACGGGCGCGCTGGCCCTTTTCCGTGCGATAATGTTAAGCTGCTTTCCTTTTTGATTCCTGCAGATATCGGCGGCGGAGTTGGTACGGAACTGAATGACATCTGGGGATGGACAGATCCTGTTACGGGAAAGGAATGGGCCTTGGTCGGCCTTACTGACGGTACATCATTCGTAGATATGAGCGATCCGGTGAATCCTGTTTATGTTGGCAAACTTCCTACACATACTACGGCCAGTACTTGGCGGGATCTTAAAGTGTATCAGGATCATGTATTTGTAGTTGCAGATAATGCAAGCAGTCACGGGCTGCAGGTTTTTGATCTCACGCAGCTGAGGACAGTTTCCAATATACCCGCTACTTTTGATGAAACAGCGCATTTATCTTCTTTTGGCAGCGCTCATAATATTTTTATTCATGAAGAAACAGGCTACGCCTATGTGGTCGGCGCTGATCAGCCCTGCGAAGGCTATTTGATCGTAAATATTCAAAATCCAACCGATCCGCAGTATGTTAACTGCTATTCGGACCAGATAAATGTTAACGGCGAATGGCACGATGGCTATACGCATGATGTACAGTGTGTTACCTACAACGGGCCGGATACACAGTACGTTGGCGATGAAATATGCCTTGGCTGCAATGAAGATGCTTTAAGCATTATTAACGTGAACAATAAAAACAATATTATTGATATAGGGGAAGGACACTACAATTCGTTCTATACGCACCAGGGTTGGTTAACCGAGGACCACAGATATTTCATTCAAAACGATGAATTGGATGAAATGGAAGGCAACACAACCTATACGCGCACCATCATCTGGGATTTGCTTGATTTAGATAATCCTGTTGTGGCAACCAATTTCTATTCTCCGACAACAGCCATTGACCATAACAATTATATCGTTGGCGATACGGTATATCAGAGCAACTACACAAGCGGAATCAGGATTTTGGATATTGCTGATATCTTGAATCCTGTACAGATCGGATATTTGGATACTTATCCTGGAGATGATGAACCGCATTTTTCCGGCACCTGGAGTAATTACCCGTTTTTTGAAAGCAGAAATATTCCCATTTCGAGTATTGAGGAAGGTTTGTTCATTGTCCGGTTTGCGGCAGACCAAAATGTAGCCACAGATCATGTTCAAATATTGCCGGACGGGTATAATCTTTCCCAGAATTATCCCAATCCATTCAATCCTGCTACCGAGTTTGCATACACTCTTCCTGAAAAAACGGAGGTAAGAATTACGATCCATGATTTGCATGGAAGGCTTGTGCTGACTTTGAAATCCGGCACAGAAAATGCTGGCCGCCACATCATGCGCTGGCAGGGCGAGGATGAAAACGGACTGCCGGCAAGCGCTGGGATATATTTTTTCCGCATTGAAACACCGACCTTCAGCCAAACAAATAAAATGATCCTTTTACGGTGATGCTCAAGCCGCCGACTGATTATTCTCACTCCAAAGCCATAACCGTATCCCGAAGAAATTTCCTGAAGTCCGGCATGGCACTGGCGGCAGGCGGATTCCTATTTCCGTACAAAACATTTGCTAGAGAATGCGAATTAACAACGGATGATATCGAAGGGCCGTTTTACGCGGAAGATGCTCCGTTCCGGTCAGTTATCGCTTCGTCAGATGAGCCGGGAGATAGATTCGCTTTCAGCGGAACGGTATTCGGAGATGACTGTGAAACTCCGCTTCCAAATACGGTCGTGGATATTTGGCATGCAAACAACGACGGCTGCTACAGCATATTTGAAACCTGCACCACCGGCAACCCTGACAACGATGATTACAATCTACGCGGCCGAGTGATGACAGACGAAAACGGTAGTTATGCATTTGAAACGATCCGCCCCGGATTCTATGGAAGCCGTCCTCAGCATTTTCACATGCGGATGGTCGCCGAAGACGGCAACGAACTCATTACGCAGGTGTATTTTGAAGGTGATCCGAATATTGAAGCTGATTCCTGGGCATCGCATCCTGATGCGGAAGCACGCATTATACCGCTGACACAAACGGAAACAGGATATTCCGGAACGTTTGATATTCAGCTTGATGCAAGGCCGATACTTAGCACCGATGATCCTTGGAAGCCGCTTCCGGATGGATTTGCGCTTTTTCCGGCATTTCCCAATCCTTTCAACGCCGTAACCGAGATCCGATTTAATATCGGCACTGCTACACATACCGTGATTGAAGTGTTTGATCTGAAGGGTAAACCAGTGAAGTCGCTTTCAGAAGGATTACTAAAAGCTGGTGAACATATGGCTGTATGGAACGGACATGATAAGTTCGGCAATCCGGTTCCATCAGGGATGTATGTGATTCGCTTTGACACGGCCCATTTTTCTGATTATCAGAAAGTTGTTCTGGTAAAATGAGCCAGGTTCGCCCGTTTCATGTTGCATTCCCGGTACGCGATCTTGAAGAAGCGCGGGAATTCTATGTGAATGTACTGGGATGCACTCTGGGCCGAGAATCTGAGCTCTGGATAGATTTTAACCTGTTTGGCCATCAAGTTGTGGCACATCTTTCACCGGAAGAAGCCAAAGAGGCGCAAAAAAATCCCGTTGACGGAGATTCTGTTCCCGTTAGGCACTTTGGCGTTATCCTTGAAACGCAGCAGTGGGAATCATTGGCAGAGCGGATCACGCAATCCGGAAAAGAATTCCTGATAAAACCCCGCATTCGGTTCGAAGGTCAACACGGGGAACAGAGAACAATGTTCCTGCTTGACCCCAGCGGTAACGCCCTTGAATTCAAATCTTTTGCAGATGATTCATATATCTTTAGTAAATAAGCATGCATACCAAATACCATATTGATCTTGATAATCCACCGGCTTGGCTGACTCTGCTGCGAAACGACCTGGAATTGAAAGGGGTCGGCATCGGCGTCTTCAATTTTCCTGCCGGCAAGGGGTACACCTACATGCACAAGCATGAACATCAGGAAGAAGTGTATATTTTTATTAAAGGGTCTGGAATGATGCAGATCAATGATCAACAGATTGATGTACAGGCCGGTGATATGATCCGCATACCGCCTGAAGACAGCAGGGCACTGTGCGCGTCCGAACATGAAGCAATTTTTGGAATTTGTGTTGGCGGCATGCCGGCTGAAGGTTTTCCGCGGAAGGAAAATTCCAGAGCGCTTTTTGACGACGGCATTCCGTTTTTTGATGAACTGCCACCATGGTACGAGGGCAATGAAAAGGTACGCGAGCTTAACCAGAAATTAAGGGCTAAACGGGAGGGCAAAGACAATGAGCAATAAAGAAATATTGATGGAAAAATACCGCCGCCAACCGAATGCGCAAGAGTATCAGCAAATCCGCGATCTGTACATCAAGCATTCTCAGGCTGAGGATGCACGCGATATTGAGGGCTTGATATCAACCCTCACCGAAGACTGCGTATACGAAATGGTGCAGGAAAATAAACGATGGGAGGGGCACAGCGGTGCTGTTGAATTCTATACAGGATTATTGTCTGCCTTCCCCGATATCCATTTCGACCTGACCGATATTGTGATCGGCCCTCAGGGCGTATGCGAAGAAGCCGATGTAACAGGCACACATCTTGGCGAATGGCTTGGAGAAGCTCCTACCAATCAGGCGGTGAATTTTAAGGTGGTCATCTTTTTCCCTTGGAACCCCGAAAAGAAACTCTTTTCGGGAGAAAAGATTTACTTTTTCCGATGAAATTACGGGGTTTGATTCTAGCCGCTGCAGTGGTGTACAGTTCGCTGATCATTGCACAGAATGGTGAAAGGATATCATTTACCAGCGCCAATCCTTTTTCGCTTTACCACATCATTACGGATCTAAATAATCAGGAATCGCAGCAGGCTTACGGCATTCTCAGGTTTCCGGACGATCGCGATCGTATCGATCTGCCGCTGGTCGTTGGCGTTGCCGGCAGCAAGAATTGGGCCGACCATCATCTTGAATATCTTGCGATGTACCGCGAGATGGGTTTTGCAACCTTTGAGCTGCAGAGTTTTGATGCCCGCAGCGTTAGCTCCACCGTTGGCGAACAGATATCGGTGACCACGGCAACGATGATATTGGATGCCTACAGAGCACTGGATGTTCTGGTGAAAGACCCTAGGATAGATGAAGAGAGGGTCGCGATAACGGGATGGAGTCTGGGAGGCGGCGTTACACTATTTTCGGCCTGGATGCCGGTTATTGAGGCCATTCAGCCAAAAGGACGCTTCAAGGCGCACTTATCCTTCTATCCGCCCTGCATCTTTGATCTTGAGCTGATAGATTTTTCGACAGCGCCCATACATATTCTAGCCGGAGAACTGGATAATTGGGTGCCGGCCGAACCCTGCGAAGACCTAATTATGCAGATGCAGGCAGCTGGCGTAGATGCAGGAATTACTGTCTATGCCAACGCTCATCACGGTTTCGACCGTGAGGGAGAGCTGGAAATTGCCGAAAACGGCTATACAACAGGAGATTGCCGCTTTACCATGCGTAAGGATGGAGCAGTCCTGATGAACTTTCTAGATATTCCAATGATAACGCCGATAAGGCAAAAGATATCGCTGGCATGCTGCGCAGGGCGCGGACCGACTCTAGGAGGCAATCCAGAAGCGAGAACAGCAGCATTTTCGTTTGCCCGCCAATTTATTGAAACACATCTCTTAGATTAGCTCAAAGATCTGACTATTTTGTTTATAGACATTTAGGACTGGCGGTACGTACATTTAATCTACTTGAAGATTCTTTATAGCTAATACAGTACCAGTAGTACCCACTGAATAATAAATATTATTTTCGGGAGAAAATACCATGAAACATTACACTAGAACACTATCACTCTTTTTATTTATCTCCTTTGCC
>JASLML010000074.1 GCA_030746535.1 Fidelibacterota bacterium | reverse complement strand
CAGATATGAGCTATATGTTCAACACCGCATCCAGTTTTGATCAGGATATCTCAAGCTGGAATGTTTCCAGTGTTACCTCGATGTGGAGTATGTTTTATTATGCCTCCAGTTTTAATCAGGATCTATCAAGCTGGGATGTATCCAGCGTAACTAACACAGGTTATATGTTTACTGAAGCTAGCAGCTTTAATGGGGATGTATCAAACTGGGTTGTATCTAACGTAACGAGCATGTGGAAGATGTTTAACGCTGCTTCCAATTTTAATCAGGATATATCCGGTTGGGATGTATCCAGTGTTACTCGTATGAGTGGGATGTTTCGCGATACCGATTTTGATGGGGATTTATCAAACTGGGATGTATCCAGTGTTACTCAAATGGATAACATGTTTCGATACAACACCGCCTTTAACAGCGATATATCCGGCTGGGATGTGTCCAGTGTAACGGATATGGAATATATGTTTAACGGCGCCACCAGCTTTAATCAGGACCTGTCCGGCTGGGATGTATCGAGCGTAACCAATATGGGCTATATGTTTCGTACTGCCACCAGTTTTAATCAGGATATATCTGGATGGAATGTGTCCAGCGTAACAGATATGAGCTATATGTTCAACACCGCATCCAGTTTTGATCAGGATATCTCAAGCTGGAATGTTTCCAGTGTTACC
>JASLML010000073.1 GCA_030746535.1 Fidelibacterota bacterium | reverse complement strand
AAGCCTCCTACAAGAATCCAGATCAATGCTCCGGTTTGTAAAGTTTGAATCATCGGCCAAATTGCGATAACGGACATCCATCCCATAAACAGGTAAAGCGTAGTTGAAAACCAATTCGGTAATCCTCTGTAAAAAATCCGAAGCAGAATTCCAAAAAGCGCAAGTCCCCAAACGACACCGAATATGCTCCATCCCCATACACCTCTTAATGGAATAAGGCAAATGGGAGTATAGGTGGATGCAATCAGCACATAAATCATGGACTGATCCAATTTTTGCAGTACTGACTCAGCCTTCTTTGAAACGGGAAGCCAGTGGTATAATGTACTTGCAGTATAAAGGAGGAAGATACCGGAGCAAAACACTGAAAATCCTGCAATATGCCATGGTTTAAATGGATCCATGGATTCGGAGAGAAGGAGATATCCTGCGATCACCGCAAAGATGGACCCAAGAATATGGATGCTGCCGCTTATGGGTTCTTTCAGTTTTAATCCCATTTTATCTTTTCAAAATGGTTGCGATTCCCTGACCCGTACCGATGCACATGGTTGCAAGTCCCGTATGAAGATCATTTTGTTCCAATACGTTTAATAGTGTTACGATGATTCTAGACCCGGATGCGCCCAGCGGATGGCCAAGCGCGATGGCGCCGCCGTCGAGGTTCATTCTTGCCGGGTCCGCCCCGGTGTCCTTGACCACGGCCAGCGCCTGGGCGGCGAACGCCTCGTTGAGCTCGATGACGTCGATGTCGCCGATCTCGAGGCCGGCGCGCTTGAGGGCCTTGGCGGTCGCGCCCACCGGGCCGATACCCATGATCTCGGGTCGGCAACCCGAAACCGCCACGCTCTTGACGCGGGCGAGCTTGGTCAGGCCGTTGGCTTCGGCGTAGCCGTCGCTACAGACCAAAACCGCGGCCGCGCCGTCGGTCAGCGGGGACGAGGTGCCCGCGGTTATCGTGCCCGCCGCGTCGAACGCCGGCTCCAGGGTGTCGAGAACCTCTTGGGTCGTCTCAGGGCGGATACAGCCATCTTCCTCGACCCGCAGGTTGCCCTCGACGATCGGCACCAGTTCGTTCTCGAACCTGCCCTCGCTCTGCGCCGCCGCGGCCTTTGCATGACTCTCCACCGCCAGCTCCTGCTGGGCGGCACGGGGGATCTCGTAGTCGCGGGCGAGGTTCTCGGCGGTATCGCCCATCGCAATATAGGCCTGGGGACAGCGCTCGTAGAGGTCCGGGTTGGGCGCCGGGTTGTAGCCGCCCATCGGCACCCGCGTCATCGATTCGACACCGGCGCAGACGAACACCTCGCCAGCGTCGAGCTGGATGGCGCCGGCCGCCATGTGAATGGCCTGCATCGAGGAGCCGCAGAAGCGATTGACGGTGGCGCCGGCCACCGAGATCGGCACTTCGGCGATGAACTCGATGAT
>JASLML010000072.1 GCA_030746535.1 Fidelibacterota bacterium | reverse complement strand
GGAACACGAAAATCGGAGCCGGCTTTTTCCTGCCGGATATCAATACCTATAATAAGAACAGCAATAATTGCGCCGATGTACACAAAAGTCCACGGCAGATCACCGGTAAAAACACCGTCCGCAACCGACTTCATGAGCGTTGCCTGAGGCGCTGATAATGTAGGCGATCCAATTGTATAGGCTGTGTGGAGGATATCTAAAACGAGCCCCAGAACAACTGCGGCACTGACGGTTCCGACTACCTGCATAATCTGCTGTTTCCACGGCGTAGCGCCTACAATGTGTCCTGCTTTCAAATCCTGCATATTGTCACCTCCGATGGCTGCAGCGCAGCACACCACAGCTCCGACCATAATGGCGCCGGCAGCACCAACGCCCGATTCGGTTCCGAGCAGAGCAAGGAGAAGAAGCGAAGAAAATAGAATGGTGGCAATGGTAACCCCAGAAACAGGATTGTTGGATGAGCCGACAACTCCTGCCATGTAAGCAGCAACGGCAGAAAATAAGAATCCGAAAACCATCATAACTACGGCAAGCAATCCTGCGACCCAAGCTTGCTGAATAATATCGAGATACAGCAGAAATACGGGAATCAGTAGAGCGATCAGTCCGATTCCTACATAATTAATTGGAACATCACGTTCCTCAATGGGCTGGGAATCTGCTGATGATTGTTTCTTTAATGCCGCTAGGCTTGCTCGTACACCTTCAACAAGCGGTTTGAATAATTTAATCAGCGACCAAATTCCGCCAACAACCATAGCTCCAACACCGAGATAACGGATCTTGGAATTCCAGATCGTCCAAGCTGAGTCAAGGGCAGGCCCTTCGGTGCCTATAATCGCCGAATAGATCGGTATAGCAACTGCCCAGGAAATGAGCCCTCCAGCAACAACTACAATTCCGATATTGCGTCCAACAATGTAGCCCACAGAAATCAGGGCGGGGGAAATGTCGGTGCCGATACCGAAGATTGATTTTCCAACATGGATGGCTCCAGCTACTTCGGCATGCCACATCGCAAATGCCTGCTGGCAAAGTTTCATGGCACCTCCTACAAGCCCCGCAAGACCTATCATTTTCAAACCTCCCGATGCATCTTTTTCGTGACCCTGTCTGGCGGCATCTCCCGCGCGCAGTACCTCAGCAGTGGCAACACCTTCAGGATATTTCAATTTTGCCGTTACGATCAGCGCGCGCCGCAAAGGAATAGTAAACAAAACACCGATCACACCGCCGATGGCTGCAATTTTGGCCACTTCCATGTAATCAAAGGACTCCCAATATCCGAGTAGCACCAGCCCTGGAATGGTAAAGATAACGCCAGCAGCCAGCGATTCACCGGCGGAAGCAGCGGTTTGCACAATATTGTTTTCGAGTATGTTCGACTTTTTGAAGAGCGCCAAAACTCCCATCGAAATGACCGCGGCAGGAATGGAGGCGGAGACAGTCATTCCCGCAAAAAGTCCCAAATAAGCATTGGCGCCGGCCAGCACCATCGAAAGGAAGATACCGAGCAGCAGCGCCTTAATCGTAATTTCTGGAAAGTG
>JASLML010000071.1 GCA_030746535.1 Fidelibacterota bacterium | reverse complement strand
GCAGCAATCGGAACGGAAACAAGCCTATCCTATGAAGTTATGCATGGAAACCGCCCCTTGCTTCCAAACGGCCCCCTCGCCAATGTTATGCTGGAAAAATTGACCGAAGTCGGCGGCGTGCATTATTCGGATGAAGAAACAGCGTTTGCAAAAACGATCCGGGCAACTTTAGATAATCCGCTACGAGACCTTGGCAGTGAAAAAGAAATACAGCCGTTCGAAGAAAAGACAGGACGCGGATCCACCGATGTTGGAGGTGTATCTTGGGTGGTGCCGACCGCGGGACTCAGAACAGCGACGTGGGTTCCGGGAACGCCGGCACATTCCTGGCAGGCGGTTGCCTGTGGCGGCATGAGCATCGGCCACAAGGGAATGATCAATGCCGCTAAAACCCTCGCCCTGAGCGCAACGCATTTGTATCAGAATCCTGATATTATCCAAGAAGCTTGGGACGTAATTGATGAAAAACGCGGGCCGGATTTTGAATATTATCCTTTACTAGGCGACAGAGACCCTCCGCTTGACTACAGAAAATGAATGAGAAGAAAGTAAAAAAGCTTTCTTCTCTCCGCATTAAAAAATACAGGGATAAGCACCGGCAATTCCTAATTGAAGGATTCAGGCTGACTCGGGAAGCTCTGTCCGCCGGAACGGATCTTACAGCATTATATTGCTCAGAATCTGCCCGTGATGATTTGGAAAAAGCTTCCGCTTTCCGTCATGTTCCCGTTGAAATAATTCAAGACAAGCAGCTTCAAAAAATTTCCGATACGGTAACACCGTCCGGGATTATCGGTGTATGCGCTATCCCGGCAACGGACATTGAATCCATCCCAAAAAACGATAACTGCATTTTTTTAGATTCCTTAAACGATCCGGGGAATCTTGGGACCATTGTGCGAACGGCAGCTTGGTTCGGAATACATCAAATCGTTCTATCTGAAAACAGTGCTGACCCATATAATCCGAAAGCAGTTCGTGGCGGCATGGGTGCACATTTCTACACAACATTTTATCCAAACATTTCTGCAGAATGGCTGCAGTCATGCGGAAAGAAAATCCTCGTTGCTGATACAGGCGGCGATCCGATTGATGCTATTGAGAACATTCCCGAACCGTGGATTCTGGTGATGGGAAGCGAGGCTAGCGGAGTGTCAGAAAATATTCTTTCCATTGATCATCAAAAGATGTCCATTCCCAAATTTGGAAAAGGTGAATCGCTGAATGTGGCGGTTGCGGCTGGAATTATTCTTTCTTCTCTCGCTAAATCATAAATGTAATCGTTTCTTATTTCAGAACGAATCCCGTAACTTTTAGATTATGGCTAAAACAGAACAAGAAGCTCATGAATCGGACCCTCACAGTCGGGCGCGTTTTCAGCGTCATTATTGTTTCCGTGCTGCTCTCCATGCTGATCAGCGTAGCGATAGCGGCGGCAGGTTCCGTATATGCAGAAGGCGCTGATCAAAAGTTTTATACGTCTCTTTCCCTGCTGATAGGGCAGGGATTTATGATCATCCCTATCGTTTTATTTTTATCCGCCAGAAAAGAATCCCTGACACACCGGTTTAGA
>JASLML010000070.1 GCA_030746535.1 Fidelibacterota bacterium | reverse complement strand
CAGGATTCAGATCTTCGATCTTTACACCGGAAAATCTGCTGTCCGCCTGTGCTTTTTCCTGAATGATATCCCAGGTTCCATCACTTGATCTGTCATCGGCAATGACAAACGAAATTTTATTTGCAGGGTAATCCTGTCTGGTTAGATCTTCAAGCAACGCTGGAAGAGATCCCTGCTCATTCCTGGCGGCGACTACAACAGAAACTGTCGGAATGGATTCAGTGCTCGCTGAGCATTTTTTTAGGCGGAGCAGCCCGGCAATGAATAAAACAGTGAATAAAATATACAGTACAAATCCGGAGATCAGCACCGCGTGTAAAACAGCCATTAAATAACCAGAAAGAAAGATGCGATCAGGAAATAGAGAGAGACCCCGAGAATATCAATGCTTGTTGTAACGAACGGCCCGGTTGCAACTGCAGGATCAATATCAAGCTTGTGAAGCAGGAGCGGGACGCAGGCGCCTATGGTTGTGGCTATAAGCATAGAAACACAAATGCTCGACCCAACAACCACCCCAAGCATGGGAGAAGCATCTAAAAATCTGGCTACGGCGAAAAGCCCAAGCATCAGCCCGTAGAGGATTCCCAGGATGAGCCCGACGCGTATTTCCTTAAACAGAAGTTTTGCCATGTTTTCGATATCAACTCTTCCAGTTGCAAGCCCGCGGACAATAATGGTTGAAGACTGCGTTCCGATATTTCCGCCCATCCCTATGATAACCGGAATAAACGCCGCCAATGCGATCGTGGATTTGAGCACATCTTCGAATACGCCGATGATAGCAACAGCGAGAATTCCGCCGATCCAACTCGCGAGAAGCCATGGAAGCCGCGTACGAGCATTTTCCCAGCTTGATTTAAGTAAAATTTCTCGATCTTTACCCGCACCAGCCATCTGGAGAAAGTCCTCGGTGGCTTCTTCGCGGATAACGTCCACTACATCGTCAACGGTAACAATTCCGAGTAGAACACCGTCCTCATCCACAACGGGAACAGCAAGATAATTATACTGAGAAACAATTCTGGCAACCTCTTCCTGATCGGTGTCAGGGCGAACGGTATGCACATTTTTCGACATAATATCCTTTAATTGTGTGCTGCCGGGAGTGGTGACCAAATCTCTCAGAGACACTACACCGATAAGAGAATTGTCATCATCTGCGACATAAAGATAAAACACCATTTCGGCGGCTTTCTGCTCCTGGATGGTGGAAATCGCATCCCGCGCTGCTATATCCATGTGAAGGATAAAAACATCAGTCGCCATAAGGCTCCCGGCACTGTCTTCCGGGTAAGCCATGATTTCTTCCAGCTCTTCCTTTTCATCTACGCGAAGCAAATTGAGAATAGCTTCCGACTGATTTTCTTCCAGCAGGCTAAGCAGATCCGCCTGATCGTTCGGGCTAATTTCCCGGAGTAAATCCGCAAGACGATGCGGCTCTTCTTCAGATAAAATTCGGGAGGTGATAGATTGGTCCAGCTCGGAAAGAAATTCACCAGTATGTTCTTCCGGTCGCATCAGCCCGAACAGAATATCCTGCTCATCTTCATTAAACTGGCGGAACACGAGAGCAAGATCCGCCGGATGTGTTTTTTCCAGCAGCTTAATGAGGTTCGTCCGCGCGTGCCGGCGAAGCAGTCTCCGAAAAGTATTTTTCAGCAGCTTTATTTCGTGATCAAATAATTCTTTCTTCATGATACTGATGCCGATGTTTTGATGAGCTGTTTAAAACCTAAAACAAGGATCATGATCGCCGGTATAAGGAACAACGGCGATACGTGGCCTCCCCAAAGATACACAGGATCAATTGAATCCTTTGCTTTGAAAAAGAATAGAGCCAGCCCGTTATTTAGCGCATGAAGTATAATCCCGGGGATAATAGACCCAGTTTTCCAAGCAAGGAATCCCAGTACAATACCGAGCAGATAGATTTGAATCGCCCAAAATGGATTCATATGCACCAATGTAAAGAACAGACTTGTTACCAAAATAGCGCGCGTGGGGTCCTGCCATTTTTCTTCAAGAAATTTCTGCAGAAAACCGCGGAAGATCATTTCCTCAAAAACCGGCGCTACAATGGC
>JASLML010000006.1:48928-52368 GCA_030746535.1 Fidelibacterota bacterium | reverse complement strand
TCTGTAATGGTTACTTCTTCTGGATTGAACAATTCCGGATTCAGGAATGGATCATAACCGAGTATTTTCATATCAAAGGAACGGCACCTTGCCATCACTTCCCTTCCGATTTTTCCCATGCCTACAATGCCCAGCGTTTTTCCGCGAAGTTCCGATCCGACAAGTGCATGGCGGTTCCATTCCCCGGAAGCAAGTCCGGCGTGGCCAATAGGAATATTCCGTGAAAGAGACAGCATCATCGCGATGGTGTGTTCCGCGGCAGAAACGGTATTTACATCCGGCGTATTCATGACGACAATTCCCTTTCGGGTAGCGGCGGAAATGTCAATATTATCTACGCCGACACCGGCGCGCCCTACCACCTGAAGTCCATTTGCGCTTTCAAGGATTTCCGCATCCACTTTTGTGCCGCTGCGGATGACCCAGCCGGAAATGTCTCCTACGCATTCCGATAGTGCTTCGGCATCTTCCTTTGATTTATCTACGACCTCAAATCCCGCTTCTTCCAGAACGGATACGCCGGCAGGTGCAATGGGATCGCTTACCAAAATTTTCTTCAATGCATTACCCTTGTGATGCGATCAAGTTCAATGCAGAACCTGCCTTGAACCATTCCACCTGAATATCCGACATCGTGTGAGATGTTTGGATAATGTCCTCAGTTCCGTCTTCATGGCTTATCGAAATTTCTACGACGCTGTCCGGCGCAAGTTCATTCAGGTTCTTTATGGTTAATCTGTCAGTTTCTCCGATTAGATCGTAGTCTGTCTTTTGGCTGAATGTCAGCGGAAGGATTCCCTGTTTTTTCAAATTCGTTTCAGCGATTCGCGCAAAACTTTTTGCAATCACTGAGCGGCAGCCAAGGAACCGCGGTTCCATCGCTGCATGTTCGCGGGAAGAACCTTCTCCGTAATTTTCATCTCCTACCGCCACCCAGCCGACGCCGTCAGCTTTGTACGTTCTAGCAATGCTGCTGAAATCCACTCCCGTTTCGCCTGTTACAATATTGCGCCCTTTCCCAACCTCATCCGAAAATGCATTCACCGCACCAATGAACATATTATTGGAAATATTGTCCAAGTGACCGCGAAACCGAAGCCACGGTCCGGCAGGCGAAATATGGTCTGTTGTGCACTTCCCTTTCGCTTTCACAAGCACCGCAAGCTCAGCTAAATCTTTTCCGTCCCATGGATCAAACGGTTCCAGGAACTGAAGCCTTTCGCTGTTATCATCAATCACAACTTCTACATTTCCTCCATCTTCCCGCGGCGCTGAATATCCCGATTCGCCTTCCTTAAAACCGCTGGAAGGAAGTTCCTCTCCGAATGGCGGTTCGAGGAAAATATCCTGACCGTTATCGCTGGGGACAGGATCGGTCATCGGGTTGTAACTGAGTTTCCCGCCAATTGCCAATGCTGTTACAATCTCGGGGCTCGCGATGAATGCCTGAGTTGCCGAATTTCCATCATTCCTTCGCGCGAAATTCCTATTGAAAGAAGTGAGAATTGAATTGGTTTCCCCTTCTTCTTTATCCAGACGTTTCCACTGGCCGATGCAGGGTCCGCAGGCGTTCGCCAAAACGGTGCCGCCTAAATTTTCCAGCACCTTCAGTTGTCCGTCCCGTTCGATGGTTGCGCGCACCTGCTCTGATCCCGGGGTGATCATAAAATGAGTCTTTGCACTCAATCCTTTGTCCAATGCCTGCTGCGCGATATTGGCGGATCGGTCAATATCCTCGTAAGAAGAATTGGTGCAGCTTCCAATTAGCGCCACTGAAAAATCATCTACATAATCATTGTCCGCAATGTCCTGTTTCATTTGCGAGATCGGCCGAGCGAGATCCGGCGTAAACGGTCCGACAATATGCGGTTCCAGTTCCGATAAGTTGATATCAATGATTTCATCATAAAAATCTTCCGGCTTTTCCAGCACTTCCTGATCAGCAGATAATTGATCCTTTGCCGAGTCCAACAGCGCAACCAGTTCTTCCCGTTCCGTTATATTCAGGTAGTCAGCCATGCGGCTGTCGTACGGAAAAACGGATGTTGTCGCACCGATTTCAGCGCCCATGTTCGTAATGGTTCCTTTTCCGGTACAGCTGATGGATTCTGTTCCGGGACCGAAATATTCAATGATTTTTCCAGTGCCGCCTTTCACCGTCAGAATTCCGGCAAGTTTCAAAATGACATCTTTTGGAGAAGTCCATCCGCTCATTTCACCGGTGAGCCGTACGCCGATGATTCCGGGACATTGGAGTTCCCACGGCATTCCAGCCATCACATCAACGGCATCCGCGCCGCCGACACCGATTGCAAGCATTCCTAGTCCACCGGCATTCGGCGTGTGGGAATCAGTGCCAACCATCAGCCCACCGGGAAAAGCATAATTTTCAAGAATGACCTGATGTATGATTCCAGCGCCGGGCTTCCAGAATCCAAGACCGTATTTTTGACTAACGGAATCCAGGAAATCATACACCTCTTTATTGGTTACTTTTGCTTCATTCAGATCCTCAAGTGCTCCCTGCTGCGCCTGGATCAAATGATCGCAGTGAACCGTGGACGGTACAGCCGCAGTCTTTTTCTTTGCTGACATGAACTGCAGCAGCGCCATTTGTGCCGTCGCATCCTGCATGGCAACACGGTCCGGATTCAAATACAAATAATCGTCCTGGCGTTTAGGTACAGACGTCAATGGTTCGGAAAGATGCGAAAATAATATTTTCTCCGCGAGTGTAAGCGGACGTTTGAATAGGTTTCTTGCTTCCGCAGTTTTCTGCGGCATTTCCAAAATTGTTTTTCTGATCATTTCCAGATCAAACATGCGGGTATTTCTCCTAGTAAATCAGTGCCCGGGAACAGCACGGGGCAATTATTCGTATGCTTTGCTGTCTTAAAAATTACACAGGTCATTACCTTTATCCAATTTCAATACCGATGATCGGAGTATATTTTAACGTAATTATGAACCGAATTTTTCCTTACATCCTTTTGCTGGCAGGATTGACCGCATCGCCGCCGTCGATTACTCTCATTTCATCAACGGAAACGGAACTTGTCTTTCGTGTGGAAACAGAAGCAAAAACCAAAGATGATCTGAAACCGATCTCAGTGTTGATCGGCATTCCAGATGATACTTTTCCGGATATGCGTGCGGCCGGAGAAGAAATGAAATCATCCGCCAATATCCCGGAAAGGAATCACGCAAACAATGTCCGATGGATCCAAAGACAATCTCTTAGAGGACTGCGCACGGCTTCGCTGGAAATTTCACCGGTTGTGAATGCATCGGAATATTTATCCTCTATATTGGTAACGGTTCGATTTCAAAGATCAGGATTGGATGAAGTACAGGGAAACAAGGTCCAGACAAATTTTTTATCCGGAAGAATTCTGAATTGGAATGTTGCAAAAAACTGGTTTACACCAAGATCTTTTCCT
>JASLML010000006.1:0-48920 GCA_030746535.1 Fidelibacterota bacterium | reverse complement strand
GGTCCAGACAAATTTTTTATCCGGAAGAATTCTGAATTGGAATGTTGCAAAAAACTGGTTTACACCAAGATCTTTTCCTAAAAAGCGAAAATCGTCTGTTTTAACAACGGGAAACTGGGTATCATTCTCTGTGAAAAATGATGATATTTATTTTCTCACGGGCAGTACAATTTTATCGCTCTCCGGCATAAGCTCATCCTTGAATCCGCAGTCTTTTCAATTATTCACGGGGTCAGGTTTGGGAAGAGATTATACGTATGCCATCACACAGGGAACGCAATCGGAACGAACGGTGCCCGAAAACCTTTCGGAAATTGCGGTAACATTCAGCGGCGAGGATGACGGTACGCTTGACGCTTCGGATACGCTTTTCTTTTACGGCCGCGGTGCGAGCGGATTTGATAATGACGGCAATGAAGTTGAATATCATCAAAATTTATATTTTACGGAAAACACATACTGGCTGTTCATTCCGGATGACTCTTCCGAGCGCGGTTTGCGAATGGATTCTCAAACATCGGCACCTTCATCGGTTGTGAGTTTATCATACGGACTTGTAGTCAAACATTCCGAATATGACCTTCTAAACCCATTTGAATCCGGGCTCGCATGGGTTGGATCTTCCATTGCAAATGGAACGTCCTACTCAAGGGCATTTGCTCTTGGCACACCAAATACATCCGTTTCTGCATCCATAAATATCGGGCTCTACGGCGGAGAAGCATCTTCCACTTCCAATTCCAATACATCTCATCTTATTCGGCTTTATCAAGGATCAACATCCGGCACAGCACTGGGATCTCTGTCGTGGTCCGGACTCGGTTCCAGAACTGGCGAATTTTCAGCAGCAGCGCTAAGTACAGGAACCAATACATTCTTTCTGAAAAATGAAGCTTCATCATCCAATTCAAAACCATACGTGGATTACATAAATTTATCTTATGGAATGGAATTGACATCATCCGAATCGTATGAATTTTTTGCACCGCTTGACGGCAATGCCATCACCTTTTCGTTTGATGCCTTGCCGGACATGGTATGGGATATCACAGATGCTTCTAATCCTGAAAATTTATTGGTCGCTTCAGCAGGCGGCGGCGGATCCATTACGCTTGACCTTGCATCTGATACCACGCATCGGTTTCTTGCCATTGATTTGGATGACATAACGGAAGTCGCCGATCTAACATTGAAAACGGAAAGTCCGTTTGGATCGCTGCGTTTGCAGAACGCAGGCGCGAATCATGTTATTATAGGACCGGAAATGTTTGCCGAAGAGGCAGCCGATTTGGTAAACCATAGAGCAAGTTCGATGTATGTCAATCTTGAGGATATTTATGCAGAATTTACCGGCAGGAATGCTGATCCAGTCGCTATCAAATTCTTTATCCAATGGACGCAGGAAAATTGGACGACAAAGCCAAGCCAGATTTTTCTGCTGGGCGATGCGGATTATGATTATCGAAATATCAGCGGGGAATCTAAAAATAAAGTGCCGACCATTCAGGTTGGATCGTCTTCGTCAAGCCGCGCAACGGATGACAGGCTTGCTACCATTTATGGAACCATGCCGGAAGTTGCGCTCGGGAGATTTCCTGCACAGTCAGAAACGGAAGTTATCGATTATATCGCCAAAGTGATTTCATATGAGTCAAACCCCGTACCCGGATTGTGGCGCCAAAGGGTCACCCTTGTTGCCGATGACGGAGCGCGGCCGGAAAATGATCTCAATGAAATATCAACCGGCAAAAGCCACACCAATAATTCTGAGGATTTGGATGATATTGTGCCTGCAGGTGTGGAAGTGCAGAAATTGTATATGCTGGAATATCCGGAAGTCAGCGATGCTTCCACGTACGGTGTTTCCAAGCCGGATGCTACGGATGCGCTCTTTCAGACATTGAATGACGGAACAGCCATTATCAACTATATTGGGCATGGATCCAGCAGCCAGTGGGCACAGGAATCTCTTATCATCCAAAGCCGCGACCTGCAATCCATAGATACCGGAATGAAACTGCCGCTCTGGATTGCTGGAACGTGTTCCTGGGGTCATTTCGATCAGCTGGACTCCGAATCATTTTCGGAGGAAATAATCCGGCTCAATATGAACGGTGCAGCTGCAATCATTACCACTTCACGGGCAATTTCCGTCTTTTCGAACCAAGTGTATCTTGAAGCAATTTTCAATGCCTTATTCCCGAGCGGGACAGTGACAGACCAATCCATCGGAAACATTCTTCAGTCCGTAAAAACAGGTGCATCTTCGGGTGAGCTGTTTCACCTGTTTGGTGATCCTGCACTATCTATTCCCATTCCATCGGATACAGCAGCCATTTCTTCCGTTTCTCCGGACACGCTCAAAACGCTCGAAACAGGCACATTCTCCGGGCAATGGCCTGGACAGACTAG
Organism: Fidelibacterota bacterium; assembly: GCA_030746535.1. GTDB lineage: Bacteria > Fidelibacterota > Marinisomatia > Marinisomatales > TCS55 > JAAZYX01. The sequence continues at coordinate 46,508 of JASLML010000006.1, read as the reverse complement.
CGCAGCGGCATCCGGGTACGCGACTCTGCTGGATGCGAAACGGTCGGTAACTCGGCAGTATAATTTTCTTTCCTCAACACAGGAATTGACCTACTCCCTGCCGGGAGCAACATTGTTTAGAGGAAGTTTTTCGCTGGCCGACGGATCATTCAGCGGATCGCTTCGGGTTCCGAAGGATATTTCCTATTCCGACAATACCGGACTGCTTCGCATATATTTATCCAGTGATGATGTCAGCGAAGGGGCGCTCGGTTATTTCTCGAATATCCATCTTGCAGGCGGAACGGAATCGGCTGATAACACCGGACCGATTATATCCTTTGAAACAAATAACCGCCGTGTGCTTCGGTCAGGAGATCATTTATATAAGGAAGATGAACTTTTTGTCAGGATTTCCGATCCTTTGGGAATAAACCTCACGGGCGAAGTTGGACATGAGATTAAACTCACCAATCTTGCATCCGAAACATCAAAAGACCTGACATCAGGATTTGTCTATGATTTGGACCAGATTCAAACAGGTACCGCGGAAATAAATCTCTCAGATTTTACTGATGGATTGTCTATCAGCGTAAAAGCCTGGGACAATGCCAACAATCCGTCTGAGACAGAACTTCGGCTTTCTCTTTCCGATTCCGACAAGCTGCATCTTTACCATGTCCTAAATTTCCCGAATCCTTTTTCAACCAGCACTCAGTTCACATTCGAAATAACGGCAGCCGCAGATGTAACCATTTCCATTTATACCCTCGGCGGAAGAAAAATCAAATCTATTGAAAACTACTTCAGCGCAGGATATCATTCTATAGACTGGGACGGTAGAGATGCATTCGGGCACCGCATCGCAAACGGATCCTATATTTATGAAATAACCGCTGAAACCGGTGAGCGGAAAGTATCTGAAATAAAAACAGCGGCAAAATTTCAATGACCGATATTCCAATCATATTAGCATCCCATTCACCTCGGCGCAAACAGCTACTGGAACAAATAGATCTGGCTTTTACCGTTGAACCGTCCGGTATACACGAGGAAAAACATAATGGGCAGTCTCCCGAGCAATATGCCTCTGAACTTGCCTCTGCAAAATCCGCAGCTGTATCAAAACAATTTCCGGATGCTCTTGTCATCGGTGCAGACACAATTGTTGTACATAAAGATCAAATTCTCGGAAAACCAGCGGACCGGGATGACGCTTACCGCATTTTATCCTGCTTATCTGGACAGAAGCACAAGGTGATTACGGCCGTTTCCATCCGATCGCTGCACCATGACATTTCCGAACTCTTTCATGAAGCGACAATTGTATCATTCGTTGAATTAGGCGATTCAGATATCTACGAATATATTGATACTTACAAGCCGTATGATAAAGCAGGGAGTTATGGGATTCAGGATCGGTTTTCTGTTTGGATTGATCACATTGAAGGATGCTTTTTCAATGTTATGGGCTTCCCCCTGTCTGCTTTTTACGAGCGGTATACGAGCATCATGAATGGCATTGAAAATAATCGTCCGAATACTGTTGGCGGCAAGGATTTATCCCGTTAATTTTCCGAGCGCTATGGCAGAATTTTACAAAGAACTCAAAGCACTTCGCGAACAAAAGCAAATTGATCTTGAGGAAATCCACAAGAAGACAAAGATAAATCTCGACTATTTGAGAGCTATCGAGGACGGCCAGTTTGATATTCTTCCAAAGCCGTATATCCGCCTTTTTCTAAAAGCCTATACCATCGAAATTGGGGGCGAACCGGAGAAATCTCTGAATCAGCTCGAGCAAATGCTTGCAGCGCGGGACAATAAACCAGTATCAAAACCTGCGGCTGCCCAAACGGCCATTCCGGATATTGAACATGAAGAGCCAATCCAGCCGGATTCACGGTCACCGAAAAAGGTTCGATCCGACATTACCAAAGGCCTGTCTCTTCTGGCAATTTTCCTCTTTGCCATTTTTATCATTCGAAAAATCAATACCGAAAAAACGCTTCTCACCATCGATGAAACCGGACCGGTTGAAACCGTTCAGGAAGATTTTCTTACCGAAAATGATTTAATGCATCTTTTTGCATGGGAATCATCAGACGAGGGAAAATTAGAGACAGAGCCGCCTTTTGAGGTAAAAATCAGCTCCATTGATAAATTGCTGTATTCGGTTAAGTCCGACCAGAATGCATTGGATTACAAGACAATGGCTGCGGGCGATTATCACATCCATCCCTTTGCGAACGAATTGATGATCCTTCTTAATAAATCCGACGGAATTAACATTCAGATCAGCGGAGAATCGAAACCAACCCTCAAAGATCATTCCCATCCTGTCCGCGTCTATTTTAATGCGGATTCTTCTTCACAAACGTGGAAGACCGAATACTTCGTTCCGAAGTAAAATACCTCACCCTTTCCTTTAACTAATACGCCTCATTTCATCCTTCCGCGGGTAAATACCGCAAATATTTCAAGTTATTTGATAAATAAATGTTGACAAGTGTGGGGAATAGTAAATAGATTGTGGGTAGTTATGGGGAATCATCCCTAATCAAATTTGAGGCAATGACACTAACAGAAAACACATTTTCAGGCGAATATTCATATTCGATCGATGCCAAAGGAAGGGTCAACATTCCGGCCAAATTCCGTCAGGCTCTTTCTGCGGAAAGCGATAATACTTTCGTTATCACCCGCGGAATGGACCGCTGCGTGTGGGTATATCCGCTCACGGAATGGAAATTCATTGAATCGGAATTAAGGGAACTGTCATCCCTCGCTTCTCTTCACAGAACATTTATAAGAAATACAACTCGGTACGCCACGCCGGTCACATACGACAAACAGGGACGGATTCAAATCACTCCGTCCCTGGTAGAATTTGCAGGATTGAAAAAATCCACTCTTATCATCGGGATGGTGAACAAGATAGAGATTTGGGATCCTGTCATTTTAAAGAAAATGGAAAAAGCGAATCTTGAGATTGATTCAGCAGATTATGACACACTTGCGGAAAAAATTATTCTCTGATGCATTTGAATTCACCGCAGGAAACCGGGCAGCCCCATATTCCTGTGATGGTGTCGGAAGTATTGGAATATCTGGACATTCGCCCGGATGGGATTTATCTGGACGGAACTGTCGGTGCGGGAGGCCATGCGTCTCACATTCTTGCGGAGATCGGAACCAGCGGAAAGCTGATCGGGATTGACCGCGATGAAGAGGCTTTGGACATCTGCCGGAAACGGTTCTCAGACGCCTCTTCAACCTTGTCCCTGCACCACGGGTCCTACGACACATTTCAACCTATCCTCGATCATCTGGGGGTGGATCAATTGAACGGCTTACTTCTGGATCTTGGCCTTTCCTCCCTCCAACTTGATTCACCCCGTCGAGGATTTTCTTTTCGCCATTCTTCAGCGCTGGATCTTCGTTTTGATGCATCCGCCGGAAAAACTGCGGCTGACCTCATTGAACATTCATCAGCGGATAAACTCACCGAAATATTTCGGGATTTCGGAGAAGAGCGGCGCGCACGGCAAATCGCTAAAAAGATTAAAAAAATGGGCAGCATCACATCCACAGATGATTTGCGGGAAGCCATTAGAAGAAGCACGCCGCCTTCAAACAGAGACCGGACATTGGCACGCATTTTCCAAGCATTGAGAATTGCGGTCAACGGTGAATTGGAAAAGCTTTCATCCTTTCTTGAGCAATTCATGAGTGCAATGGCAATCGGCGGCAGAATTGTGATAATGAGCTATCATTCGCTTGAAGACAGAATGGTGAAGCATGCATTCAAATCTCTAAAACAGCAGGATAAACTGATGATTCTTACGAAAAAACCGGCTATTGCATCTGAACAGGAACAGCAGGAAAACAGCCGTTCAAGGAGCGCAAAGCTCCGCGCGGCAGAACGGATTGCATGATGCCTTCGCCAAAATCAAAACGCCAGAAACTGAAACGGCAAAAAGAATTTTTACACACATTGCTATTCTTTGGAATTACAACCCTTTCCATTGCTGGCCTTCTCGTATACCTATGGGTTTATACAGAAATTGATGAAACCCTCGTCAGCATTGAGGTGCAAAACGGCACCGTAAATGAACTTAGAAATTCAATCGAAGAATTGAACAGTGAAATTGCTCGCTTATCCCGTGTGGATCGAATTACTTCATTGGCAAAAGAAAAACTGGATATGGTTGTCGCTCATCCTGAAACGGTGGCCGTTTATATTGATCCGTCAGAAATACTGGACGCAGATGACTAAAACATTTATGAAATACCGATCCCGTGTGACCGTTGTGTCCAGTTTCGTGATTATCACATGGGTGGTGCTTTCTATGCGGCTGTTTCAAATTATGATCGTTGACGGCGATGGTTACCGTGAAAAAGGAATGGCCCAGGCGAAAAAAACCGAACCCATACCATTTGTGCGGGGGAATATTTATGACAGGAAAAACAGGTCGCTGACAAAAAACATTATCCAATATTCTTTCGCTTATGTTCCAAACCCGAAAGTAAATCCTGAAGAAATCGCGACAGCTCTGAGTGGGATTGGAAACCGATCTGATGATTATTATAAGAACAAAATTTTACATGCATCAAAATTCACATATTTGGAACGAAATGTAAAACGGCAGGACTGTATTTCTATTTTGCAAAATCCTCCGGAAGGGCTCATCACCCTCAGAAATCCTCGTAGGTATTATCCCCACCTGAACATCGCTTCTCAAATCTTGGGGCTAACAAACGTAGATGACATAGGCATTGCCGGGATTGAAATGCAGTTTGAATCCTACTTAACCGGTGAAAACGGATGGATCGTTAAGCAAAAGACAAACGGCGGCGCTCTGAACCCGAAGAACGGATTTCCGAGCAAACAACCGGTGGACGGGAAAAATATTCAGCTGACAATTGATCTGGATTATCAGGCTATCCTGCAGGCGGAACTTTTGTCCCAAATAGACCGCGCAAAGGCAGTAGGTGCAACGGGGATCATTTTGAATCCGCAGACCGGTTCCATTTTGGCAATGGCTTCTCTTCCGGACTTCGACCCCAACCGACCCGGGCTTGCTCCAATTGAAAATCAGAAAAACCGATCCATTACGGATCAATTTGAACCCGGATCTACATTTAAAATTGTACCTGCTTCCGCGGCGCTAGACCGAAATGCAGTTAGCCTTTTGGAAGAATTCAACTGTGAGAACGGAAGCTTTTTGTATGCCGGGCAAACTATTAAGGACTGGGAAGACTTCGGACTTCTCACTTTTTCGCAGGTCATGGAGCAGTCTAGCAATGTGGGAGTCATAAAGGTTGCTGACAGGCTCGGGCCAAACACACTGCACCGCTATGCAAGAGATTTTGGATTCGGTATGTCCACATCTATTTCACTGCCCGGCGAAGTACCGGGAATTCTTAAAGCACCGAAAGACTGGTCTGGGATTACGCTTGCTGAATTATCTCTTGGACACGAAGTCGGCGTAACAGCTCTGCAGCTTGCCTTAGCATATGCTTCCGTAGCGAACGGCGGATTCCTGATAAAACCGAGGATTGTGAATCAAATCATGCAGACCAATACAAATGGAAAGCAGACTGTTGTGTATGCCGAACGCCCGGAAATCATCAGGAAAGTAATGCCCGAATCCGTCTCGAAAACTATGCGCGATATTTTGGTAAAGGCTGTTGATCGGGGCACCGGAATGAATGCCGCAATTCCCGGATGGTCCGTTGCCGGAAAAACCGGAACCGCGCAAAAATTCATTGACGGAAAATATTCGGATAAAAAATTCATTTCAAATTTTGTCGGATTTTTTCCTGCCGAAAATCCTCAGCTTCTAGCCGTTGTTATTCTTGATGAGCCGGCGCACGGTTTCCATTGGGGCGGACAAGGAGCGGCTCCTGTCTTCCGCAAGGTGATGCAGAGGATTATTAATATGGATGATTCGTTTAAACGTGTACCTCAAAAATATAACCGCGAACCTGAACCTATTCTTGCCGAGGATCCCAGCATGCTAAAGAAATCATCCAAACCGGTCAGTCCAATTGTCCTTGCAACACAGAATTTTGAGAACGTTCAATCCGGCAGCGGCCGTTCCTTTGTTCCGAACGTGCGCGGGATGAGTCTGAAAAAAGCTAAGCGAATCCTGAAAAAAAGAGGTCTAAAGGTAATGGCGGAAGGGTCCGGGCAGGTTATTTGGCAATATCCCGAACCGGGAACAATCCTCTCTGAAGGTGCTATATGCAAGATAGGATTAAAATGAATTTTCCTCTCAATAAACTCATTAGCGGTCTTGTGTACCAAAACGGCGATGTACCTCCAACTCCCATCACCGGAATTGAAACGCATGCGGATAAAGTTCGGAGCGGCAACCTGTTCATTGCGGTGCACGGCACCGTTGCCGATGGACATGATTTTGTTCCGCAGGCGCTTGACAACGGAGCTGCTGCAGTCATCAGCAACGGCAGAGATTTAGGCGATCTTCCCGTTCCGCAAATCAAGGTGGGGAATCCCCGGAAAGCAGTGTCAATCGTAGCAGCGGAATACTATGGGCATCCGTCAAAATCGCTTCACATTACGGGCATAACCGGTACCAACGGAAAAACCACGGTTGCAACTATTCTTAAGTCTATTCTTACAAAAGCAAATTATAAAACGGCACAGCTCGGTACGCTGGGAGTGTTTGCGGATGGTTTCCCGAGAGAAAAATCTCTGACAACACCCGATCCGATTTCACTGCACAGTTTGCTGGCCGATCTCAAAGCGGAAGGTTTTACCCATATTGTGATGGAGGTTTCCTCCCATTCGCTCCATCAGCACCGCGTAGCTGACGTTGCATTTAATACCGCTATCTACACAAACCTCACTCCTGAGCATTTGGATTACCACGAATCGATGGAAGATTACTTCCGTGCAAAAGCAAGGCTTTTTAAATCTCTCCCTATCACAGGCACTTCCATTGTCAATATGGATGATAAGTCGGGCATTCGCTTTCAGAAAGAAAGTACAGCCCCTGTTATTACCACTGCCCTAATGAATGGTACGGACGTATCCTTCAAAGAAATTGAAAGCGATTTGAACGGCATTCGCGGTCTGATAAAAGCAGGAGACCTTCGCATTCCTGTTGCTTCCTCATTGATCGGAACGTTTAATGCGGAAAACATTTTGTCTGCTGCGGCAGGCGCGATCACACTGGGCATTTCCGAAAAACATATTTCGGAAGGAATCAACAGCTGTACTGCGATTGAGGGGCGAATGGAACGGTTTCAGCTGGCGAATGGCGGGGTGGTGATTATGGATTATGCCCACACACCGGACGCATATGAAAAGGTGCTGTCTACCATTAAATCTTCGGGAGATTCCGGCGCAAGGATAACCGTGATTTTTGGATGCGGCGGCGATCGGGATCAGCAAAAACGGCCGCTGATGGCAGCAGCAGCGGAAACCTACACAGACCGCTGTTTTATAACACCGGATAATCCGCGAACCGAAAGTATCGCAAAAATCAATGCGGATATTCTGAAGGGGTTTTCATCCAATTGCTGCACCGTATTTGAAGACCGCGGAGAAGCTCTGCGCACGGCTTTTTCGGATGCCGGCGGAAATGATGTTGTTATTGTTCTCGGAAAAGGGCGGGAAGAATATCAGGAAATTGCCGGTGAAAAAGTGCCGTATTCTGATTTTGAAATAATAATGGAGCATTCCATTGAGGATTAACCTTCCGCATCCAACCGATTTTGCTTCGCTGGCAAATCCGAACCTTCCCGAAGGTTTAACGGGGATTGCCACCGATTCACGGGAATGCAGGGAAGGTGACCTTTATATCGCATTAACAGGCGAGCGAATGGACGGGCACGAATTTGTTTCAAACGCTTTTGAACAGTGTGCTTCGGCTGCACTTGTTGCAAGAGACCGCGCTTCCGGTTCATCCAAAGAAATTATAGTCGATGATCCATTGACCGCTTTGGGAGAAATGGCGAATGAATGGAGACGCCAGTTTGACATTCCGATTATCGGTATAACAGGATCAAACGGGAAAACAACAACGAAGGATTTATTAGCGCACGCTCTGTCAGATTCAGAAACTGTTTATGCAACAGAAGGAAATTTCAATACATCCATCGGACTTCCGCTAACCCTTCTTTCCATGCCGAAAGACACAACGGTCGCCGTGTTGGAAATGGGAGCCAACCAGCCCGGAGATATCAAAATTCTCTGTGATATTTCTCAGCCGACACACGGACTTATCACTAATATCGCTCCTGCTCACCTGGAAGGATTCGGTACCATCGAAGCAGTGGCGGAAACAAAAGCTGCCATGTTCCGAGCACTTACGGAAGGCACCGCCTTTGTCAATGCTGCCGATCCGCGAATCGTAACACTGCCGATTCCGAATGAAAAAATCACTTTTGGGATTACACCGGACTGCGATTTTCCAGCCGACATTCACCACGAAGAAGACGGCACTATTACACTCACGGTTGATTCAGAGGAGGTTCCCACTGGTTCTCAAAATCTGTCCTTTGCGAAAAATGTCATCGCATCGGCTGCACTTGCGGTAACGCTAGGTTTGAACTGGGATCAATTTCGAAAAGCGATCCAAACATTTATGCCGCCAAAAGGAAGGTGTCAGGTGCGGCTCTTTAATGACATCACGATTATTGATGATACATATAATGCCAACTTAGAATCCACGGAAGCCGCCATAGATTATTTAGCGGCATTCAGCGGCGGCGGCAGGCGCATGCTGGTTTTCGGCGATATGTTTGAATTGGGTGACAGTTCTCAAGAACAGCACCGTAAAGTCGGAGAAAAATGCATCAATGCTCAATTAGACGCTCTCTTTACCGTAGGACAGGAGACTATCCACACGGATGCTGCCGCTTCTCTCCTCCCTTTCCATCAGCATTTTGATTCAAAAGAAGCATTGGCGGAAGCATTAAAAGATTCCGTGAAATCGGGAGATCATCTTTTGGTGAAAGGGTCGCGCGGCATGGAAATGGAAACCGTCATTGAAGAATTGGTAGCTGCCTGATGCTGTACGAAATCCTATTTCCGCTTCGAGATCAATTTTCACCGTTCAACCTTTTTCAGTATATCACGTTCCGTTCAGCATCTGCTGCAATGCTTGCGCTTGTGATCTGCTTTTTTCTCGGGCCGAAAATTATCCGCATGCTCCGAGACCGGCAGATCGGAGAAGAAATCCGTGAAGACGGACCAGAAACGCACTTGGTAAAAAAGGGCACGCCAACCATGGGCGGACTTATCATTTTGTTCGCGGTTCTGCTACCCACATTCTTGTTCGCCAACCTTCAGAATCCGTTCGTTCAAATCATTTTGGTAACCGTCATTTGGATGGGATTGATCGGCTTTTTGGATGATTACCTGAAGGTGGTCAAAAAAATGAAAAAGGGCCTTGTCGCACGGTATAAAATGGTCGGACAAATTTTGCTTGGCCTACTCGTGGCAATTTGGATTCAATACACGCCGGAATTCAAGGATGTTTGGAGCATGACCTCCGTTCCGTTCCTGAAAAACGTCGAAATCAATTTTGGAATATTGTATCCCTTATTTGTCATCCTTGTTATTACAGGAACCTCAAATGCAGTAAACCTCACTGACGGACTTGACGGTCTGGCGGCAGGATTATTGGCCATTGCTTTCGGTGTGTTTGGTGCAATCGCTTACATTACCGGCAGGGTTGATTTTTCAGATTACCTCAATATTCTATACCTTCCCGGTGCTGGAGAATTAACCGTTTTTGCTGCCGCCATTGCAGGCGCATGTTTAGGATATTTATGGTTCAACGCTGCTCCGGCAGAAGTTTTTATGGGCGATGTCGGTTCACTTTCAACCGGTGCTGCATTGGGATCCATGGCCATTTTGCTTAAAAAAGAATTTCTACTTCTGATCATTGGAGGCGTCTTTGTTTGGGAAGCAGTCTCTGTCATGCTCCAAGTCGGATATTTTCGATGGACAAAAAAAGCAACCGGCGAAGGGAAGAGGCTTTTTCTCATGGCGCCGATTCACCATCACTTTGAATTAAAAGGCTGGCCTGAGTCTCGAGTTGTTATCCGCTTTTGGATCATTGGAATTCTGCTCGCTCTCTTTTCACTCACAACTTTCAAGATCCGATGATAGATATTTCAGATAGATCTGCAATTGATATTTCCGGGAAATCCATCGCGGTGCTAGGCATAGGAAGAAGCGGAACCGCAGCCGCAAAACTTGGAAAAGAGTTGGGAGCGGAAATGTTTATCAGCGACATCAATGATTCAGATAAAATTCAGCATTCCCTCTCGGAATTAAAGGAATACGGTATTGAAGGTGAAGCCGGTAATCATTCAGACCGTATTCAGGAATCGGACTTGATTGTAGTTTCACCCGGAATTCCGAAAACTTCAGAAGTCATAAGGGAAGCTGAACAATCCGGCGTCCCGATAGTCGGAGAAATTGAATTTGCAAGTTGGTTCACGGATGTAGCCATTGCAGCAGTAACAGGGTCCAACGGGAAAACCACCACCGTTCATTTGCTCCACGAAATGTGCAGCACAGATTCGATGACCAGCACACTTGCGGGGAATATCGGATTTCCTTTTGCCGAGGCCGTAAAAAATGATCTGAATGCGCCAACAGAAAACAGAGTTTATGTTTTGGAAATATCGAGCTTCCAGATGGAGTTCACGAACCATTTCCATCCGCATGTGTCCATATTTTTGAATATTTCTCCGGATCATTTAGACCGGCATGCGGATATGGATGAATACATCAGCATGAAAATGAAACTAGCATCAAATCAGGGTTCCGGAGATTTCATAGTCTATAATATGGATGATGCAATTTTATCTGATATTTTTTCCACGGCCACAGCTGCCGCAATTCCGTTCACTTTGGGCCCAGACGGAAAAATATTTGGTGTTAATGAAACGAAAATTTTCGATGAAGAGCACGCCACCCTCATCGATCTGGATCAAATCGCCCTGCCCGGCAGGCACAACCTCGCCAACCAGCTTGCTGCAGCTTCGGCTGCCCATCTCCTGGGTGTGGACCACAACCACATTTCCCGGGTGATGGAAACGTTTGCTGGTGTGGAACACCGTCTCGAAAAAGTGATGGATATCAACGGTGTAACATTCATCAACGACTCAAAAGCCACGAATGTGGATGCGGTCAATGTTGCACTTGAGAGTCTCAGCACGCCAACCATCCTAATCCTCGGAGGCATCGATAAAGGCGGTGATTTCACAACCCTTCCACATACCCACAACCACATACAAGAGGTAATCGCCTTCGGGCAGGCGCGAAACCAGATTCAAACAGCCATCGAGGATGCGGTGAGATTCACATCCGTTGATAATCTCATGGATGCTGTTTCAGTGAGCAGTGAGCATGCTGAAAACGGATGGACGGTCCTGTTATCGCCCGGATGTTCGAGCTTTGACCAATTCAATAACTTTGAAGAACGCGGAAGAACATTTAAGAAAGCAGTGGCAGCATTGGTGGATTCGGAATGACGCAGCTAAACATCATCATTAAAAAATACGACAAGCCGCTCATGATCGGCATATTTGCACTGTGCGTCATTGGAACGGTTATGCTCTACAGCGCAAGTACATCCCGTTCTCTCAACTTTACGGACGGCATAACAAACACCATGTACCTTCAGCTTCATTTGAAGCGGCTGCTTATCGGTGTAATCGCGATGTTTCTGTTTGTTGTGGTGGATTACCGGCATCTCAAACGAATTGCGCCGGCAGCGATTGTGATATCCATCGGACTGCTGCTCATCACAAAAATTATCTATGTCATCCAGGGAAACACCTTCCCGGCCCGCTGGCTCAACCTTGGACTTATGACCGTCCAAACATCCGATGTTGCAAGGTTTTCACTGATTCTTTTTCTAGCATCCTACATCGACAGGAAACGCGACAAGATTCAGGATTATTACACCGGATTTGCACCTCCGCTTATCGTGATTAGCATAATTGCAGCACTGATCATTATTCAGCCGGATTTCAGTACGGCCGTTCTTCTTTCCGTTATTGGAATGGCTATGCTGTTTTTCGGCGGTGCCCGATTTCCGCACATTATGGCAACAACAGCCGGAGCAATTGCTGTACTCATTCCGGCAGGATTAGCTAGAGGCTATCGGGTTTCCAGATGGGAAACGTGGTGGAGTCCGGAAACGGCTTCCAGCGATGCCATGCTGCAAATCAATCAATCCCTGATTTCGCTGGGGAACGGCGGACTGTTCGGGATGGGACTCGGAAACAGCCTTGAAAAGAATTTATTTCTTCCAACACCGCACACAGATTTTATTTTTGCAATCATTGGAGAAGAAATCGGTTTTCTGGGAACGGTTGCTGTTTTGACCCTCTTTCTTTTCCTTTTTCAGCGCGGAATAAAAGTTGCGAAAGAAACCACCGATCCGTTCGGCGTTATGGTTGCTCTTGGTATTTCATTCAGTTTTATACTGTATGCTTTTACAAACGCGGCGGTTGTTACGAACCTTGTTCCGACAACAGGGCTGCCAATGCCGCTGGTGAGTTTCGGCGGATCCGGATTGGTAGTAAATATGGCAAGCCTTGGCATATTACTCAATATCAGTCAGGGAAAACGGTCCGTAACACACAGCAAAGGATGGAGTCCAAGAATCAATGGCTGACCATCCACGCATCCTGATTGCCGGAGGCGGAACCGGCGGACACCTCTTCCCTGCCCTTGCACTCGGAGAACAGATTCTTTCGGACAAGCCAAATTCCAGCGTTTACTTCATGGGATCAACCTTTGGAATCGAAGCGCAGGTATTACCCGTAAAAAATCTTGACCACACATTGATTCCGATTCGGGGACTTCAGCGAAGCTTCAGCCCGGAAAGCATTGGGAAAAATCTGCTTCTTCCGTTTCGGATTTTGAATTCCATGAGAAAGACACGGCGTGTATTTAACAGGTTTCATCCCGATGTAGTTGTAGGGACAGGCGGGTACGCGGCTGCACTGCCGCTTCGAGAAGCAGTTAACAGAAAGATTCCTGTTCTCATTCAGGAACAGAATTCATTTCCCGGAATTACGACCAGATGGTTCGCTGAGAAAGCGGATAAAATCTGCATCGCGTTTGAAGAAGCAAAAAATCATCTCAAAAAAAAACTTTATTTGTCACGGGGAACCCGGTTCGGGAAGGCATACAGAACGGTGATAAAATGACCGCTGCACAGCAATTCAATCTTGATCCCGAAAAAAAGACGCTGCTCATGTTTGGCGGAAGTCAAGGATCCGTTCCGTTAAATAAAGTCATGCGTGAAAGTGTTATTGATCTCGAACAATACGGAATCCAGGTGCTGTGGCAAACCGGCATTAACCAATATAGTTCTATCCGATCATTTGAATCCGCTTCAACAAGGGTCCTGCCGTTTATTGATGATATGGGAAGTGCGTATGCTCTCTCCGATCTTGTGTTTTGCCGTGCCGGCGCACTCACCGTTTCTGAACTCGCGCTATGCGGCCTTCCGGCATTTTTTGTCCCCCTTGCTTCTGCTGCAGGTGATCATCAGCAAAAAAACGCGTCCGTAATGGAAAATGAAGGTGCTGCCGTGGTATGCAGGGAAAGTGAATTATCGCCGTCCGTTTTGGTGAACAAAGTAAGCGAATTGATGAAAGATTCGAACCGTCTCTCAGAAATGAGCAGAAAATCGAAAAGTCTCGCAAAACCGGATGCGGTCAGAGAAATCACAGAGCACATTTTGGAATTAGCAGGCTAATGTTTAGAAAAGTAAAAAAACTGCATTTTGTCGGAATTGGCGGCATCGGTATGAGCGGCATTGCTGAACTGCTTATTAACCTCGAATTTGAGGTCACAGGTTCTGATATCGCAGAATCTGATATTATCCAAAATTTAATGAAGAAAGGCGCGAAAATTTTCATCGGACACGATGAACAAAACGTGGGGGATGCGGAAGTCCTGATTTACTCCAGTGCCGTTAAAGATGATAATCCCGAAATAATGGCAGCACGCCAAAGGAATATTCCCGTCATTCGAAGGGCTGAAATGCTGGGAGAACTTATAGATGTAAAGGAAACATCCGTTGCTGTCGGAGGAACTCACGGGAAGACATCCACATCTTCGATGGTTGGGTCAGTATTGGCTGAAGCAAGTTTAGATCCGACCCTAGTGGTAGGCGGACTTGTTCAAAGTATTGGAACTAATTCCATGCTTGGTTCAGGAGATGTGATCGTTGTAGAAGCCGACGAATACGACCGCAGTTTTCTTGCATTGAACCCGACGCTCGCCCTCGTGACCAATATTGAGCTCGAGCACACGGATATTTATTCTGACCTTGAGGACATGAAAAAGGCATTTCTGCAGTTTTGCAATTCGGTTCCATTTTACGGAGCTGTGGCGGTTTGTGCGGATTCGAAACATGTAAAACAAATCCTTCCTGACATCCGCCGCCCTGTTATGACATACGGCTTAGGATCGGATGCCGACATACGGGCGGAACATATTTCATACGAAAATAACAGCTCGTCTTTTATTCTGTTTCAAAACGAATCCGAGTTGGGCTCGGTCCGGCTTCATGTGCCGGGAGAACATAATATAATGAATGCGCTCGGCGCCGCGTGCATTGGAATTGAGCTCGGACTTTCAACTGATGACATCATCAAAGGATTGGAAGCATACAAGGGAGTGCGGCGGAGATTCGAAATAAAAGGAACCGTGAATGACATTATGGTTGTGGATGATTATGCCCATCATCCCACCGAAGTAAAGGCAACCCTTCAGGCAGCCAAAAGCGGATGGGACAGAAGAATCGTCGCTGTTTTTCAGCCCCATTTGTTTTCCCGGACGCGGGATTTTTTCATGGAGTTCGCCCACGCTTTTCTCGCAAGCGATGTGCTTATCGTTACTGAAATCTATCCCGCTCGTGAAGAACCTATCGAAGGAATTACCGGTTCGCTTGTGGCTGAAGCCGCCGAAAAAGCGGGACATCCGCAAGTCACCTTTATCCCAGACTTGGACGGACTGAACCAAATACTGGACCAAACCGCACAGCCCGGAGACATGGTATTGACTATGGGCGCAGGAACGATCTGGAGGTACAGCGATGGATATTATTCTCACCTGAAAAATGTAGAGGAGGCCGCAGCCTGAGGTGGATGCTATGACGCAGTTAAGAAATACGGTACAGGGAACATTTCTTGAAAATGAGCCAATGGCGAAACATACAACTTACGGCATAGGCGGACCGGCTGCAGCTTACATTACACCGGCGGATAAGCAAGACCTTGCATCGGCGCTTCAATGCGCGCATAAGCACAGCATTCCGGTATTTTTTGTTGGATCCGGATCGAATCTTCTTGTCAGCGATAAAGGTATCGATGGCCTTGTATTTACGCTGGGGAAATCATTTGTCAATCTTGAATTCGATCAGAATAAGGTTTTTGCCGAATCCGGTGTTATGCTCGGAAAAATGGTGAAAGAAGCAACGAAAAGAAATCTCACCGGATTGGAAAGCCTGGTCGGCGTTCCCGGTACGCTCGGCGGCGCGCTTGTGATGAATGCCGGTGCCTTCGGAGGGGAAATTTCGAATTATCTTACATCCGTTGAAGTCATGACCATGGAAGGAAATCTGAAAAATTATTCTGCTGAAGATATTTCCTTCAGCTACCGGCATTCCACTTTCAGGGATGATGAAATCATATTAGGTGCCGAATTCGAGCTTTTGGAAGCTGATCCCGATAGCATTCAGTCGGAAAAATCGAAAGCAAGCGAAGGCCGGAAAAAAACGCAGCCGCTTCGGTTTCGCTCTGCGGGAAGCGTGTTCAAAAATCCTGAAGGCGAAAAAGCTGCAGGCTACCTGATAGACAAAGCGGGGCTTAAAGGAACCAGAATCGGCGACGCGGAAATTTCCGAACACCACGCAAATTTTTTCATCAATCACGGTGAAGCAAAAGCGGAAGACATTGCCCACCTCATAAGGATTGCCAGAAAAGAAGTGATGGATCAATTTGGCATCATGCTTGATTTGGAAATTAAAACGCTGGGGTTCAAAGAAGGCGCATTTACACCATGAAGAAGAAAAAACAAATCATCGCAAAACTTATTGCTGCTGCCGGAGTGATCGGATTTGCAGGGTTGTCCTGGGCATCCATTTATTGGTCTCAGGAAACGGGACTGTTCCGCATTCAGCAAATTGAGATCAACGGTAAAACTGTAATAGATAAGGAAGAATATGTAACAGTCATCGGTGACTGGGAAGGGCTGACAACAAGGGATGTCCGCCCGGCAGATATACTTCTCGCGTTTGAATCGCATCCTTTCGTGGAGGCGGTCCGCGTGAGCAAACAGTACCCCGGAACCATCCGCGTGGACATCGTGGAAAGAAATCCCGTGGCATTTATCAATATGAAACCGCTTATCATGGTGGACAGCCACGGCGTGGTCCTCCCTGCCGATGGTATTGCGGACCATTTTGATATACCATTTTTCTCAAAATTCAATCCGGATATTGAGCTGTATCCGGCCGGACACGAAACGCTTTCGCAAAAGGTACGCGAGGCAGTAAATATCATTTCCAGAATCAGAAATGAATATGCTTCGCTTTATGAAAATATTTCAGAAGTGACGCTCAGCGGCAATGATGAATATATTTTTATTTTATCCGAACGCCCGACAAAGATCATCCTTGGAAAAAATGAGCCGTGGAAAAAACTGGAGGTGCTTCGTGAATTTGAATCAGCGCTGAACCAGCCGCAGGGAATGACGATGTTTAAACACATTGATTTGCGCCATAAGAAACAAATCGTTACGAGAGCCTGGTCATGAAGAATTTTTCGCTTCCGAAGGAAAAGAACATCTACGTCGGCATTGATGTCGGATCTTCAAAAATCTGCTGTTCGATTTCCACCATTGATCCAATTGAAGGAACGCTGCAGCTGCTGGGAATCGGATCCAGCCCTTCCACCGGTGTAAAAATCGGATCCATTACCCATCGGGAAAATCTCATCTCGGAAATGGAAGCTGCAATTAAAGAAGCTGAAATGATGGCGGACGCAAAAGTGTCTTCCGCAATAGTCAGCATTTCATCCGAACAGATTCGCGGCATTAATACGCAGGGAGCCATTGCGATTCAGAAAAACCAGATGAACAATGTTCCGATCCAGCATGAGATCACGGAATCTGATGTCCAGCGCGTGGTAGACCTTGCGAAAGGAATTTCTCTCCCGATTGACAGAGATATCTTGCATGTGCTACCGCAGGAATTCATGATTGATACAATGGAAAAGATCAAAGATCCCGTTGGAATGTCTGGGCACCGCCTGGAAGCGCACGTGCATTTGATCACTGTCAGCACCACTGCCGCTACCAATATCGCAAACTGTGCACAGGAACTTGGGATTACCGTTGACGGCCTCGTTTTCCAAGGACTAGCGTCCGGTACTGCCGTTCTGGACAAAGATGAGAAAGATCACGGCGTTGCTTTGGTCGATTTCGGCGAAGGAACAACGGACCTCTCGATCTATCATGATGACGGCATACGCCATGCCTCTGTCTTGGGCATTGGTTCCGGAAGCATCACCAATGATATCGGAGTTATGCTGCAGGTTGGCATGGAAGAAGCGGAATCGATCAAGCGCACCTATGGATCGGCAAAAGCATCGCTCTCCTCTCCCGAACTTGAATTTGATTTGCCGGTTAAGAACGGCGGCATTGCCCGGCGCATTTCCGAACATGAATTATCCCGCTACGTGGAAGCACGGACGGAAGAGATCCTGCGCCTGGTAAAGCGCGAGATTATCCGTGCCGGACTGATCGAAAACCTGACCTACGGTGTCGTGCTTACCGGCGGAGGGGCAAACCTCAAGAATATAAGTGGCCTGGCAGAAGAAATACTGGAAATGCCGGTTCGTATTGGAAAGCCAAAAGGCGTTCAGGATACTGTTGGCATGGCATCCGATCCGGCTTTTTCAGCAGCCGTCGGTCTGGGAATCTGGTGCTACCAGCCGGACGAAATGTTTTCGGATTATCATGCAGAATCTCCGGTAAAACAGACCTTCAAGCATATATTCAGATGGTTCAAAGACTTTTTTTAATGAAACATACCACAACAGCATACCAAACCAAAGGAGACCACCATGTTATTTGAATTCGATCCAAATGCCGATCAACAGGCAAAACTGAGAGTCGTAGGAGTAGGCGGAGCAGGGGGAAACGCCGTAAACAGGATGATACAATCCGGAATGCGGGGCGTTGACTTCATTGCGATAAATACCGATGCGCAGGATCTGGAGAACAATGCCGCAGAGCAGAAGATCCAAATCGGAAAAAACCTAACCAAAGGCCTCGGTGCCGGTGCCAAGGCTGATATTGGCAAAGCCGCTATGGAAGCCGACAAAGAAGCCATTACTGCCTTGCTGGAAGGGTCAGATATGGTATTCATAACCGCCGGAATGGGCGGCGGAACAGGTACCGGGGCAGCACCCATCATCGCTCAAATTTCCAAAGAACTTGGAATACTGACCGTCGGAATCATTACCGTCCCTTTTAATTTTGAAGGGCCTAAACGTATGAACCGTGCACTAAACGGCGTAGAGGAACTCAGGAAAACCTGTGACACAGTTATCGGAATTCCCAACCAAAAACTGATGTCCATCGTCGATAAGAGCACAACCGTTGTGGAAGCTTTCCAGCTTGCAGATTCCATTCTGAATCAGGCAACAAAAGGGATATCGGATCTGATCAATGTCCACGGACTGATCAATCTTGACTTTGCCGATGTGGAAACCATCATGAAAAATATGGGCGATGCCATTATGGGCACGGGACAGGCCAGCGGAGAAGAGCGCGCAGTGCTCGCAGCTCAGCAGGCGATCTCGAGCCCGCTACTGGATGATGCCACGATCAGCGGTGCTCAAGGTGTATTGGTCAACATTACCGGCGGCCCCGATCTGACGCTGATGGAAGTAGACGATGCATCAGGCATCATCTTTGAGGAAGCGGGACAAGGCGTAAACCTCATTTTCGGCGCTGTCATCGATCCAACGCTGTCAGATGAAATCCGTGTAACGGTGATCGCTACCGGTTTCAATCAAAGGAAAGTAGCGGAAAAAACCCGCGAACTGGTTATCGATGAGGATCCGCCAAGAAGGAAAGAAACGCATATTCTTTCAGAGCAGATGAATGTTCCGCTTCACAAAAAAGAAGAGGATCAATCGGCGTCCGAACCAATTCCTGCACCCGCTCCGCCTCAGGCAGCGAAAGAAACGCCGGATGAAACAGTGATTTACGGAAACGACTTGGATATTCCGGCCTTCATCCGCAGGCAGCACGAATAAGATCAAGCCACCAACTACTGCTGTATAAACAAAAAGCCCCTCGGTAACCCGAGGGGCTTTTTTTGGAGGGTTCGTTATACGTTAAACCTTTTGGCCGCGAGCGCGCATTTCATTGACAACCTTGCGAATGCCGCGCTTATCAATGATACGAAGCCCATGGGTGGACACATTCAGCGTGATGTAACGCTTCTCGTCCGCCAGCCAGAATTTTTTCTTTTGCAGGTTAATATTAAACCGGCGGCGGGATTTGTTGTGGGCGTGGCTCACATTGTTCCCGAACATCGGTTTCTTTCCTGTTACGTCGCAAACTCTACTCATAATTCTAATTTGTTTTTACCTGTTAAAAAATGCGGGCGAATTTAAAGGCTGGTATGCAATTGACAAAAGGAAAGCTTAAATTTAAATATGAATATTCGTATCCATAATTCAGGCGATCTCCCCACCATAGTTTCCTTCAATATTTCCATGGCGGAAGAAACCGAAGGGAAAGTTCTTGATCCGGATACCATCCGTTCCGGAGTGCTTGCTTTGCTGGAAGATCCATACAAAGGATTTTACGTTCTTGCGGAAGAAAACTCGGAAATCATAGGCCAGCTTATGATTACCAAAGAATGGTCCGACTGGCGAAACGGCGATTTCTGGTGGATTCAGTCTGTCTATGTTCTACCAGAATACCGAACAAAGGGCGTATATCGGAATATGCATGAATATGTGGCCCAAATGGCCAAACGGGACGGAAATGTCTGTGGGATGCGTCTCTACGTGGATAAAAATAATTCCGCCGCAAAAGAAGTATATAAAAAAATGGGAATGGAAGATTCTCATTATGTTTTGTTTGAGGAAGACTGGTCGAAATGAACATCGGAAATCTGAATATTGATTTTCCCGTTTTCCTCGCGCCGATGGCAGGTGTTACGGATCATTCCTTCCGCATTCTTTGCAAAGAAAAAGGCGCCGGACTCGTGTATTCCGAATTTGTATCCGCTCACGGAATAATTCACGAAAACGAAAAGACCCTCGATATGATCCGCTTTGTGGAGGAAGAACGCCCAATCGGCATTCAAATTTTTGGAGATACACCTGAGGTCATGTCGCAGGCTGCACGTGCGGTGTATGAAAAATTCAACCCGGACCTGATTGACATTAATTACGGCTGTCCGGTACCCAAGATCACCAAAAAAGGCGCAGGTTCGGCAGCGCTTAAAGACCTTTGCCTCATGGACGACATTACTGCTGCCGTCGTCGAAGCTGTGCCTGAGATTCCGGTAACGGTAAAAATGCGTGCAGGATGGGATAAAAATAGTATTGTGTCCACCGAAGCTGGGCCCAGGCTGGAAAAGATCGGCGTAAAAGCTATTGCCCTCCATCCGAGGACAACTAAGCAATCCTATAAAGGAGCCGCAAATTGGAATTTGATCAGAGAATTAAAAGAAGCCGTAACCGTTCCGGTGATCGGAAACGGTGATATTAAAACGCCGGAAGATATATTGCGGATGGTGGAAGACACGGGATGCGATGCCGTAATGGTCGCGCGGGCAGCACTGGGAAATCCGTGGTTCTTTGAACAGGCAAACAGAATTTTGAAAGGGAAAGAGATTTTAAAACATCCATCGAGCGAAGATAAAATACAAACATGCAAACGGCATCTTGATCTGCTGATTCAAACCAGAGGCGAGCGAACGGGAACGAATCTCATGCGAAAACATTTCGGATGGTATATCAAAGGATTCCCGGGCGCTGCTCCCCTGCGCCAGTCGCTGGTTACAGCAAAAGACCATTCGGATATGTTTGCTCTGCTCAGCGGAACTGAGGAACGTCTGCGTAACAACAACGCAGAACTGCTTCGAGCTTCTTGATTCCGTATCATCCCAGAACCTAAATTCTCGGGCTTTTTTCAAACCAATTACACTTTTTGAGGAACCCAATGTCCATACCAACACCTGTAAATGAGCCTATCCTGGATTACACACCGGGATCGCCGGAGAAACAATCCCTGAAAGCAAAACTTGCTGAATTAAGCGGTAAAGAAATTGAAATTCCTCTCATTATCGGTGGGAAAGAGATCAAAACCGGAAAATTAGGAACCTGTGTTATGCCACATGATCACGGACACGTTTTAGCCCGTTTTCATATGGCCGGGGAAAAGGAAGTCAACCTCGCGATTAAATCTTCTCTTGAAGCATGGAAATCCTGGTCCAAAACAAGTTTGCAGGAACGTGCGGATATTTTACTGAAAGCGGCAGACCTTTTGTCGGGACCGTGGCGGGACATCATGAATGCGGCAACCATGCTCAATATGAGCAAAAATGCGTTTCAGGCGGAAATTGACGCTGCGTGCGAATTGATCGATTTCTGGCGATTCAATCCCTATTATGCGCAGGAAATCCATAATCAGAATCCCATGTATTCACCTGAAGGAACACAAAATTCCTCAGAACACCGTCCGCTCGAAGGATTCGTATTTGCAGTAACCCCGTTTAATTTTATCAGTATTGGAGGAAACCTTCCAACCTCTCCTGCTCTGATGGGGAACGTATGCCTTTGGAAACCTGCTTCCAGTGCGGTGTATCCTGCGTATTTCGTTATGAAAATCCTGAAAGAAGCAGGCTTGCCGGACGGAGTGATCAATTTCATTCCGGGGTCGGGATCAACTCTTGGTCCGCTTGTTATTCCCCATCCGGATTTCGCAGGAGTGCATTTTACAGGTTCCACGGCTGTTTTTCAGGGGATGTGGAAAACCATCGGCGAAAATATCGCAAACTATAAAAGCTATCCGAGGATTGTCGGTGAAACGGGCGGTAAAGATTTTGCACTTGTGCATTCGTCCGCCGATCCGGATGCAGCCGTTGCCGCCATGGTCCGCGGTGCATTTGAATTTCAGGGTCAGAAATGTTCCGCTCTCTCCCGTGCATATGTTCCGTATTCACTTTGGGACGGCATCAAAGACAATTTTCTGAGCGAAGTAAAATCCATAACCGTCGGCGACGTGCAGGATTTTTCCAATTTTATGAATGCCGTGATCGATAAGCCCGCCTATGATTCCATCATGGAATATGTGAATTATGCCAAAGATCATCAGGATGCAGAAATACTTGCCGGAGGGAATGGGGACGATAGCACGGGATTTTTTATCGAGCCTACGGTCATACTCACATCGGATCCGCATTTCAAAACAATGGAAGAGGAAATTTTCGGTCCTGTCCTGACGGTGTATGTCTATGAGCCTGACGATTGGACTGATATGTTTGACCTTGTGGATAAAACATCGCCGTATGCTCTCACCGGCTGCGTGATAGCCGAAGATGCATCTGCCGTTCAGGAAGCTCGCGAAGCGCTGACACATTCGGCAGGGAATTTTTACATCAACGATAAGCCGACCGGCGCCGTTGTCGGACAACAGCCTTTTGGCGGCGGGCGCGCTTCGGGCACCAATGACAAGGCCGGGTCAATGCTGAATCTGCAGCGCTGGGTTTCCCAGCGGACGATCAAAGAGAATTTTGATCCGCCCACAGATTACCGCTATCCGTTTTTGGCTGAAGAATAAAACCGAATGCAATGTCTATCCGATCTGAGATAGGAAAACTTCAGCAAATCGTGGTGCACCGGCCGGGACCGGAACACCATCATTTTACGCCGGAAAATATCCACGAATGGATTCCGGACGATAACGGGCGAATGGTACGCAACCCGGATTACCTCCTCTTTGACGATTTGGTTGATCCGGGAACAATGGCACGGGAACACGAAAATCTATCTTCGATCATTGCTTCCGTAGCAGGCTCTGATCATACATTTTATTTTACCGATTTACTGAAAGATATATTGGATAATCCAGATACAAGGTCTGAACTTGCCGCCGAATGTTTGGAAACAGATGAGGTGTCCTTCCCCACCCATTTCCCGAATGCAAGTCCGGATATCATAATAGACAGCAGCTTGGATGACGCAGCGGAAACATTTCTCACCGGGAAACATCCTTCAGGACAGTCTGTTTTTTCCTGGCCGATCCCAAACCTGATTTTCTCCCGGGATATTGCGGCAATGGTTGGAAACACGCTTTTTCTGACTTGGGCAAAACGAAATGTTCGGAAGCGGGAAATGATTCTCGCAAAATATGTGTTTATGCATCACCCGAACTTCAAGGATTTAACAACGGTTGATTTTCATTCCAATCATCCCGGCCATGCATTAGAAGGCGGGGACATCATGGTATTTGATTCAAAAACCCTGTTCGTCGGTCTCAGCGAGCGCAATTCAAAAGAATCAATTGACGCTTTTCTTCCAACCGCTTACTCTGAAGGATTTGAAACTGTTTTCGTCATTGACCTTCCGAAATCCCGAACCGTGATGCATTTGGACACCATCTTCACCCGCATTAGTGAAAAGGATGTGCTTATTTACCCTCCGCTCTATTCCGGTACGGAATTAAAAGGATATCCTATTTCCGTATACAGAGCGGAATCCGGACAATTGCTTTCGGATGTAAGCCCGGCGCAAACGTCTCTTGAATCGGTTTTTACGGAATACGGTTTCTCATTAAACGCAATTTTTTGCGGAGGGACCGATTCTGTTCACCAGGACAGAGAGCAATGGACGGACGGTGCCAATGCCTTTGCGCTGGATTCCGGAAAAATTATAAGTTACTCCCGAAATACAAAAACGTTGGAAGAATTGAAAAAAGTCGGTTACGCAATTTTATCCGATGAAGAATATTTGGCTGATCCTGATACGCATATATCGTCTGATGAAAACTGGGTAATCAGTCTTGCCAGCCACGAACTTCCGCGCGGGCGAGGCGGACCAAGGTGCCTAACCCTTCCATTGGACCGAGCAAACTAATGGATACCACAGCCATCATTGCACTCGGAGGCAATGCACTATCTCCCAAAGGTGACGCCGGAACAATCCAGGATCAGTTTTCTCACACCCGGAAAACGGCAGAACAGATTATGCATTTTGTGAATGCGGATTATAATATCTGCGTAACGCACGGCAACGGTCCTCAAGTCGGCGATGAACTTTTACGCATGGATCTAACGCACGACAGGGTTCCTCCGCTTCCACTTGGCGTATGTGTCGCAGGAACGCAGGGAACCATCGGCTACATGATTCAGCAATGCATGCAGAATGCCCTTCGCGTCGAAAAGGTGGACCGAGAAGTTGTAACGCTTGTCACGCAGGTGATGGTTCATGCAGATGATCCGTCTATCGAAAATCCGTCAAAATATATTGGCGAAAGATATGATCAGGAAAAAGCACAGGAACTTGCCGATCAATTTGGATGGTCGATAAAAGAACAGGATCCCGGTGAGTGGCGGCGGGTTGTCCCGAGCCCCGATCCTGATTTTGTTCTGCACGGCATCAGCATTCGAACGCTTGTGGAACACGGCACCATCGTGCTGGCAGCCGGCGGCGGAGGTATTCCCGTTTACAATACAGATGACGGAAAAATGGAAGGCCTCGATGCAGTGATTGACAAGGATCTGACTGCTGCAAAATTAGGTCGGGTTATCCGGGCAAAAGAATATTGGATCATTACCGATATCGATGAAGTGTATTTAAATTTCAACACTCCGAAACAGGAACCGATTCGGAAAATGAGTGATGCCGAAGCGAAAGCGTACATGGAAGCCGGACATTTTCAAAAAGGAAGCATGGGGCCAAAGATTCGTTCTGCGATTTATTTTTTAAAACACCACGGAGAAAAAGTTGTGATTACTTCCATAGCCAACATTCGGCATGCGATCAAAGGAAATGCGGGAACAACTATTTATAAATCAAACCAGGATAATGAATGAAAATTCACGAATACCAAGCCAAAGAACTGTTTGCTAGATACGGAGTGGCTATCCCGGAAGGCAAGGCCGCTGATTCGGTTGAATCTGCATTGGACACCTACGGCAAACTCGGCAGCGAAACAGTGGTCGTCAAATCTCAAATCCATGCCGGTGGGCGCGGAAAAGGAAATCTGTATTGTCCCGATTCCGGTGAAAAGCTGCTAGAGGGCGGCGTACATCTGGCCCGTTCAAAAGAAGAAGTTGAAAAATTTGCGCAAACAATGCTGGGGCACATTCTGATTACGCACCAAACAGGGCCGGAAGGCAAAGAAGTACAGCAACTTCTGATTGAATCAGCCGTTGATATTAAGCGCGAAATGTATGCTGGAATCGTGCTGGACAGGGCCCAAAGAAAATTTGTGTTTATGGTCTCTACCGAAGGGGGAATGGATATCGAAACTGTTGCCAGCAAAACGCCCGAAAAGATTGTAAAACAATGGATCGATCCGGAGCAGGGGCTTACCCCAAACCAGGCGGAATCTCTTGCCGAAGCATTGAACTTAACAGGCGATCAAATTGGATCAGCTGTAGCAATTTTTTCTGCTCTGTGGACCGCGTTTTCAGAAAACGATTGTTCCCTGATGGAGGTAAATCCTCTGGTTGTTACTGGATCAGACAAAGTGATGGCGCTGGATGCTAAAATAAATATCGATGATAACGGGCTTTTTCGGCACCCAGAGCTGAAGGAACTAAATGATCCCAGCGAGGAAGATCCTGCTGAGGCTGAAGCATCAAAATACCATCTCAACTATATCAAGCTGGATGGAAATGTCGGCTGCATGGTAAATGGCGCGGGACTCGCGATGGGTACAATGGACATCATCAAACTCTACGGCGGCGAACCGGCAAACTTTTTGGATGTCGGCGGAGTCGCAAATGCAGAAACTGTCGCGAACGGATTTAAAATCATTCTGTCAGATCCGAACGTACAATCTATCCTAATCAACATCTTCGGAGGGATCGTCCGCTGCGACCGCGTAGCTCAGGGTGTAATAGAAGCTATGGAAACAGAAAAAGTAGAAGTGCCTGTTGTAGTTCGGCTGGAAGGAACTAATTCCAAGGAAGCCTCCCAATTGCTGAGTGATGCGAATTTTGATTTTATCGTGGCTGACAGCTTAGGATATGCGGCGGAAAAAGCCGTGTCGGCTGCCGGAGGTGCATCATGAGTATCCTTATTGATCAACATACACGGCTTCTCATTCAGGGAATCACAGGAACAGAAGGTTCCTTTCACGGTCAGCAAATGCAGGAATACGGCACCAATGTAGTTGCAGGAGTAACGCCCGGAAAAGGCGGCCAGCAAGCACTTGGTGTTCCTGTTTATAATTCTGTGCAGGAAGCCGTAGAGAGCACGGAGGCCAACGCAACAGTGGTGTTTGTGCCGCCTGCCTTTGCAGCCGGCGCTGTTATTGAAGCGATCGAAGCCGAAATTGGATTGATTATTTGCATCACCGAAGGTATTCCGACAAAAGACATGGTAATGGTCAATGCAGCCCTAGAAAAAAGCGAAACACGTATGGTGGGGCCCAATTGTCCCGGCCTTATTTCACCGGGTAAATGCAAAATTGGCATTATGCCGGGATTTATCCATAAGCCGGGATCTATCGGTGTTATTTCACGATCCGGGACTCTGACATATGAAGCTGTACACCAATTATGCCAAGCAGGGTTCGGACAATCCACTTCCCTCGGAATCGGAGGCGATCCCATTATCGGAACCACCTTTATTGATGCGTTGAAATTATTCGCGAATGATGATGAAACAAACGGTGTAGTTCTCATCGGTGAAATTGGCGGTACGGCAGAAGAAGAAGCGGCAGACTGGGTAGTACTAAACAATTTTGATAAACCAATAGTCGCATTTATTGCAGGTGCAACCGCGCCGCCCGGAAGACGAATGGGGCATGCAGGCGCCATCATCGCCGGCGGAAAAGGCACAGCAGAAGATAAGAAATCTGCGCTTACAGCTGCCGGGATACACGTTGTGGACAGTCCTGCCGGCATTGGATCGACAATGAAAGAAATCATTTCATAAACAATTCAGGAGAAGACATGGGTAACAGAACATTAGCAATCATTAAACCGGACGCTGTCGGAAAAGGACATACCGGAAAAATTATGGACAGAATAATTTCAGATGGATTTACTATCCTTGGTGCACGGTTGGTGTACCTTACCCGTGAAAAGGCTGAAGGATTTTATGCCGTGCATAAAGAGCGGCCTTTTTTCAACGATCTCGTGGATTTCATGACATCCGGCCCATGCATGCCGATGGCTCTAGAGCATGAAGGCGCCGTAAACGCTTTTCGTACCCTCATCGGGGCCACAAATCCGGCGGAAGCCGATGAAGGCACCATTCGGAAAGATTTCGCTGAAAGCGTCCAAAACAATGCAGTGCACGGTTCTGACTCGGATGAGAATGCTGAAAAAGAAATTGCATTTTTCTTCACACCCGATGAAATTCACCAATCCTGACAGATTAGACCATTCCGAAACCATAAATGAAGCAAATCGTAACCATAAGCCTATTTCACCTTCTTATCTTGGGAGGATGCACCAAGGAAGCCATTCCGGGGTTTGTCGGCAAAGCGTACACCGTTTCTGTTGATATTCCGGAAGACAGTCCGGATATGGATTTCGTCTGGGATGTTGTGGAAAAACCGCAGGAAAGTGCACTCAAATACAACGATTTTGATTTTACTGATGATTTCGCTCACATGACATTTGTACCCGACGCCGAAGGCGCTTACCTGTTTGAAGTCAAAATCTTCCAGTATAACGATGAAATTGCTTCCCAATCCTTTTCATTTGACGTTATCGATGACGGATTCCGGCCCGAACAGGATATGCTTCCTACCGCAGACAAAGATGAAGATCCGCCGAAATCCGAGCCTATTTCGGAAACCGTTTCGGCTGATGATCCGGAGCCTGCACCGGAACCGGCTGAACCTGTTTTAGTGGAAGAGGAACCGGAAGTGCAGGTCGTAGAAACCGTTGTGAAAGCAAAGCCGAAGCCAAAACCGAAAAAACCTATTCTTGGACAAAACATTCCGTTTGATGCAGGCAGATTTACCATTCAGGTAGCCTCCAAAAAGAATCTTGACGATGCCAAGCGCGTTGCAGCTAATCTGATCAAAGACGGATTTGATGCTTACATCCAAAAAGCGTATTTCGAAGAAACCGATGCCGTTTGGTTCCGCGTTCGGGTAGGAAGCTACAATGACCGCGAACAGGCAATAAAGGTAGCGGCAGCAGTATCCGAAATCATGACAGAACCCGCTTGGGTTGATTTTGTCCGCTACGAAGAATAAAAAAAATAAAGGAGAAATAAGATGGACCCAGTAAAACTGCATTTCGATTATAGGGATATATTTCGTGCACCGAGGATGGCGCTAAGCGGCAAAAAGATTTGGACTTATGTTGTAGGCAATCTAATCGGGTACATAGGCTATTTTATCTTGACCAATATTGCTCTACTTACAGCCGGCACTTCCCTTGCACAGAGCTGGGACATGTTCGGGCTGTATCCGATGTTGATCGGCTTCGGAATTCCCTGGTATTCCTTCCTGATTTACGGCTCGGCAGTTCTTTTTGCTCTGATTATGCTAACCCTCTCCTGCTCCGCCGTTTCACGTATTACCTACAAACAGCTCAAAGGAAATGATTTTTATTCATCAGGAGATGCCTGGGCCTACATCAGAAAACACTGGCACCCTGTCGTTTTTACCTTTCTCTCAATAGGTTTAATTATTGCATTTTTTATTCTGATGGCACTTGTTTTTGCCTTGCTGGGAAAAATTCCATACATCGGCGAACTATTGTTCGCCATTCCCTACCCCCTCTACTTTTTTGGAGCTTTATTCACTGTGTATTCTGCCGTTGTTCTGATTACGGCCGGAATCTATATCCCTGTTATTGTGGCAGCCTATGAAGAGGATACGATGGGCACCGTATTCCAATCCTATGTGATCACTTGGTCTCAGCCCTGGAGAGTGATCGCCTATCATTTGATTTTACTACCCTTATTTTCGCTTGGATCGTTTATTTTTTACGGATTTTTTCAACTTTCTTTCGAATTCGTTAACCATGTTTTCGGTTATGTAATGGGGGGCAAGCTAGAAAAAATCGTAGATGCTGCTGTTTCTGCAGTATGCCCTCCCATGTTCGCGTACGGCTCTTTTGGATCCTTATCCGCTACCGAATGTGTTTCATCTGTGATACTGGCATTCTTCTTCTTTCTTCTGATGCTGGCGGTGATCGGATACGGCCTTTCCATCCTATCTGTGGGTGAAACATTGATGTTCATCATTTTCAAGAATAAATCCGATGGAGACAACATTCTTGAGAGAAAAGATGAAGAAGAAATTGAGGAGGAAGATGAAGAAAATGACCTCGAAGAATTAACGGAAACTGAAGCTTCCGAACAGGAAAAAAGTCCGGAGGAATTAAGTTCCGAGGATGAATAAAAGCCGCAACTTGTAGCTTTGTTCGCATCTCTATAAATAAGTACTTTCCCGGGTTTATTATGAAGCTAAATCGTTCCGAATTGGAGCGTGGTTTTCAAAACAAGTTGTTTGACATACCTGCTGAAGGGCTGCAGCTCCAGGAAGTCCAAGTTGAAGGCGGCAATATGGAATGCATTCTATCTGCTGAAGCTATCCCTGAAGGATTCAAAATCTCAGGGTCCATCACCATCCGATATATGGAATCCTGCGACAGATGTCTGGATTCTTTCGTGGATGAGCACACATCAGCCATCACATGCATTTTGACCCCGAATAAAGAGCTGATTGATGAATCAGATCCTGAGGTGATACTTTTTACGGGAGCTGACCATGAAGTTGACTTGGGAACAATCTTCAGAGATGCAATCCTTCTGGAAGAATCCTTCAAACGCCTCTGCAGAGAAGATTGCAAGGGCCTTTGTCCATCCTGCGGAATTAATAAGAATTCCGGAGAATGCAGCTGCGCTGAGGATGATTCCAATTCACCCTTGGATGCACTCAAACAGATGTAATTAAAAATTCAGGAGAAAAAATGGCTTTACCAAAACGAAAGCAGTCAAAAGCACGCGGACGGAAACGCCGCACACATTATAAAGCGCGTCAATTAAGTTTGACGGACTGTCCGCAATGCAGTCAGAAAAAAATGCCTCACCGCGCATGTCCTAACTGCGGGTATTACAGAGGGCGTCCGGTCATTTCAGCAACTGACAGTTAAACAGCGTGGTTCTGATCGCGCAATTGATAAATGGATGCGGTCATTAAATAATTACGGTTTTTTAGCATTCGAATGAACGCAACAATTACAGCAACTGCCCGCTACCTTCCAGACAGAGTATTAACCAATTTCGATCTCGAAAAAATGGTGGATACTTCCGATGAATGGATCCGAACCAGAACCGGAATCAATGAAAGACGGTTGGTAGCTGAAGGTGAAGCAACATCGGATATGTGTGCTTCCGTTGTAAATCAGCTGCTCGAGAAATCCGGGAAAAAACCCGAAGATATTGACCTAATTATTGTAGCCACAATAACGCCGGATATGCTTGTTGTCGCCACGGCTGCGATTGTTCAGGATAAAGTGGGTGCAACCAATGCATGGGGATTTGATTTGACGGCCGCATGCTCAGGTTTCTTGTACGGCCTCGAGACAGGTGCCAAACTTGTGAGTTCCGGTCAATACAAAAATGTCATTGTTATCGGCGCTGATGCTATGAGTTCCATCATTGATTATACCGACCGCAATACATGTGTTATTTTTGGCGACGGTGCAGGCGGCGCACTTTTGGAGCCAACAGAATCGGATAGCGGAATTTTGGATTCAATTTTGTACGCAGACGGCAGCGGAAGAGATTCGCTAAAGGTCCCGGCAGGCGGAAGCCTCCATCCAGCATCAAAGGAAACAGTTGAAAACCGGATGCACTACGTTTACCAGGATGGAAAAACTGTTTTCAAATTTGCCGTAAAAAACATGGCGGATGTCAGTGAAAAAATCCTGAAAAAAAACGGATTTGAAGGAAAAGACCTGTCCCTTTTCATCCCCCATCAGGCGAATAAGAGAATCATTGATGCAGCGGCAAAAAGATGCAATTTGTCTGAGGACCAAGTGTTGATCAATATTGAGAAATACGGTAATACAACCGGAGGAACTATTCCGATTGGACTTGATGAAGCTGTTGAGAATAAACGGATAAAGAACGGTGATCTCGTACTTTTGTCGGCATTCGGCGGAGGCTACACTTGGGGAAGCGTTTTATTGCGGTGGAATGATTCACCATGAGTTTAGCGCTGCTTTATCCCGGGCAAGGCTCTCAAAAAATCGGAATGGGATTGGATCTATTTGAAAATACGGACATCGGAAAAAAGAGATTTGATCAGGCAAATGAGATTATGGGAACAAACATTTCCAGACTCATTTTTGATGGAACAGAAGAAGAATTGAGACAAACCCAATTCACCCAGCCTGCCATTTATATTGTAAGTGTCATATTGTCCGAATTGCTCGCAGAAAAAAGATTGAATGCATCTTCCGCCGCTGGGCACAGTCTCGGAGAATATTCCGCTTTTACCGCTGCCGGCGCGTTTGATTTCGAGACCGGGCTTTCCCTTGTAAAACTCAGAGCGGAAAGCATGCAAAAAACCGGAAATGAAACGGAAGGAACCATGGCAGCAGTTCTGGGTTTGGATGATGTTGTGGTTGAAGAAATCTGTACGTCCGTTTCCACCGGAACGGTCGTTGCAGCAAATTTTAACGCCCCCGGACAAGTGGTTATTTCCGGAGAAACGAATGCCGTAAATACGGCAATGGAATCAGCAAAAGAATCAGGCGCTTCAAAGGTGATTCCTTTAAACGTCAGCGGCGCCTTTCATTCTCCCCTGATGGTACCGGCGCGAGAAGCACTTGCAGAGAAACTTCGTTCCACGGAAATTCAGGACACGCAATTCCCTGTTTACGTGAATTACAGTGCAAAACCAATCAACTCGGCAGATGATATTCGAGATGCACTTATAAAGCAGCTTGATCATCCCGTCCGCTGGCATTCATCGGTTACCAATATGATATCGGATGGTGCTGATTCGTTTCTGGAAATAGGTCCCGGGCGCGTGCTGCAGGGACTCAACCGCAGAATTGACCGTACCTCCGTTTCTTCAGGAGTGTCTTCTTTTGAAGACGTAAATAATTATCATGTATGATTTAACCGGAAAAACGGCAATTGTAACCGGCGCATCCCGCGGCATCGGAAAAAGCATTTCCGAAATTTTAGGATCATACGGTGCAAATGTAGTGTGCGTAAGCCGAACCGCAGACGCCGTGAAGTCCGTTGCTGAGGGAATCGTTTCCAGCGGCGGATCCGCAACCGGCATGCCGTGTGATGTGTCGGATGCTGCCAATGTCAATGATCTGATCAAGCAAGTGCAGGAAAAGTTCGGTTCTATTGATATACTTGTTAATAATGCAGGAATAACACGGGACGGATTGATCATGCGAATGTCCGATGATGATTGGGATACTGTTTTAGGCATAAATTTGAAAGGTGCGTATCATACCATTAAAGCAGTCACGAGGCCAATGATGAAACAGCGAAGCGGGCGCATCATCAATATATCATCAGTCGTAGGATTAACCGGAAACGCGGGTCAGGCCAATTATTCTGCTTCGAAAGCGGGCCTTGTCGGACTTACAAAGTCCATGGCGCAGGAACTCGCTCCACGGGGAATAACCGTGAACTGCATTGCTCCGGGATATATTGAAACCGACATGACGGATGAGCTTTCTGCAAAAGTAAAAGAAGATATTATGAAACAAATACCGCTCGGGAGAATTGGGAAACCGGAGGAAGTCGCCGCGATGGCGCTCTTCCTTAGTTCGAACGAAGCTGAATATATCACCGGGCAAACCATCACGGTTGACGGCGGTATGGTCATGAACTAACCAAGGAGAAGAACATGTCAACATTCGACAAAGTAAAAGAGGTGATTATTGATAAACTTGGAGTTGAGGAAGATAAAATCGTTAACGAAGCATCATTCGTGGATGACTTAGGTGCGGACTCGCTCGATACCGTTGAACTCATCATGGAACTGGAAGAAGAATTCAGCCTTGAAATCCCGGATGAAGATGCTGAAAATCTAACTACCGTCGGTTCCGTCGTAGATTATATAGATAGCAGTTCTTAACAAATTATGTCCCCTAAACGGGTAGTCATCACCGGAATGGGAGTGCTAGCTCCCAATGGAAATTCCGTACCTGAATTTTGGTCAGCCCTATGCGCAGGCAAAAGCGGGATAGCGCCTATCTCCTATTTCGACGCATCGGAATTTCCTGTAAAGATTGCCGGAGAACTTTCCGGTTTCAGCCCGGAAGATCATTTTGATCGCAAGGAAATGAGAAAACTGGATCTATTTTCCGTCTACGCGCTTGTGACAACACGGGAAGCTGTGAAACAGGCAAATCTTGACGTCGACAAAACAGACCTAAGCAGGGTCGGAGTAGTCATCGGAACTGGAATTGGCGGAGTGAACACGTTTGAGGATGAAAAAGTGAAAATCCACACACGCGGGAACCGGCGCGTTTCACCATTTTTTGTTCCGAAAATGATCGCCAACATTGCTGCGGGACACATCGCAATTGAATACGGATTTAAGGGTCCCAACAAGACGATTGTGTCCGCATGCGCTTCAGCAACCGATGCACTCGGCACTGCCCTCAGGACCATCCAGTACGGTGACGCAGATGTTGTCATTTCCGGAGGAACGGAAGCATCCATCACGGATTTGACGATCGCCGGATTCGGGAATATGAAGGCTCTGTCCAGGAGAAATGATGAACCGGAAAAAGCCAGCAGACCGTTTGATTTGGACAGGGACGGATTCGTTTTGGGCGAAGGTGCAGGAATTCTTGTTTTAGAATCCAAGGAACACGCCGAAGCAAGAGGTGCGGAAATCCTCGCTGAACTTGCCGGCTATGGCGCAACAGATGATGCTTTCCACATTACGCAGCCTGCAGACGGCGGAACAGGTGCAATGGAAGCCATGCGTCTTGCAGTCAAGGATGGAGGAATGGAACTTTCTGATATTGATTACATCAATGCGCACGGCACATCCACACCTTTCAACGATAAAAATGAATCGGCAGCTATTGCATCCCTGTTTGCTGAACATGCTTCGACGCTGAAACTGAGTTCGACAAAATCAATGACTGGACATCTTCTAGGAGGCGCTGGCGGCATCGAAGCGGTTGCTTCTGTTATGGCAATTCAGGAACAAACCGTTCCGCCGACAATCAACTATAATACGCCAGATCCGGATTGTACACTGGATTACACACCGAACGAAGCATTCGAAACAAAGCTATCCTGCGTGCTTTCCAATACATTTGGTTTTGGGGGCCATAACGCTGTTATATCGATAAGGAACTGGAACGAGTGAACCTACTTAAACGGTTCCTCGGAAAACCATCATCCCCTAATACCTCCCATCCTGTAGAAAAACATTCGGGATATATCTTTTCCAATAAAGCACTGCTGAAACAGGCTCTTACCCACAGGTCCATAACAGCAGTTCCAAAACAAAATTATGAGCGTCTTGAATTTCTGGGCGATGCTGTAATTGATATCATCATCAGTAGAGAATTAATGAGGGAGTTCAAGGATGGCGATGAAGGACTGTTAACCCAAAAAAGATCATCTTTGGTACAAAAATCTTTTTTGGGATCAATGGGCAGAAAATTGAATCTATTGGCCCATCTGGATATTGAATCTACGGTTGACCTAAAACAGGAAAAAATAGCAGAACGCCAGGCAGCAAATATGTACGAGGCGCTGATAGGAGCTGTATTTCTGGATGGAGGCCTTAAGCCGGCAAAAAAACTGATTCTCAAAACAATTTGGATGAACCGGCAGGAAGCTTGGAAAGCCATCAATTATAAGGGACAGCTGATTGAACTGTGCCACACTCTTGATATCGGAAATCCCCGGTTTTTGGTTACCAATGTTTCAGGCCCAGATCATCAGAAACTTTTTGAGGTGCATGTAAAA
Organism: Fidelibacterota bacterium; assembly: GCA_030746535.1. Taxonomy (GTDB): domain Bacteria; phylum Fidelibacterota; class Marinisomatia; order Marinisomatales; family TCS55; genus JAAZYX01. The sequence goes on along the minus strand of JASLML010000006.1, from coordinate 11,312 downwards.
ATAAAAGATGACCTGTTTCCAAGCGGAATCGGTACAAATAAAAAAGCGGCAGAACAATCCGCCGCTCAATATGCCTTGGAAGCACTTAGCAGTTAGCTTGTCTGTATATCCTTAATTTTATCCCGCAGTCTGGCAGCGCGCTCATATTCTTCCTCTTCTATGGCTTTTTCCAGCTGCTGTTCCAGCAAATTCAATTCCGGCTCTTCCTGAATCCCTTCCAAAGTTTCTCCTTCATCCATAACCGCTGCTTCATTCATTACTTCCATTTTTACTAGAATCGGTGCTTCCAGCCTGAGGGCAACAGCAAGCGCATCACTGGGGCGGGAATCAACGACCGCATCCTGAATGGTTTTTCCTTTGAGTTCGAGTGATGCATAGAAAATACCGTCTTTTAATTCGGTGATTTTTACCGCATTTAATTTTGCATCAATTTCTCTAAAAATATTTCCAATCAAATCATGCGTCAGGGGGCGCGGTGTATCCATGTATTCCATAGCCAGGGCGATAGATTGTGCCTCAAAGGTCCCGACAATTACGGGTAATTGCCTGTCTCCATCAATCTCTTTTAGAATTACAGCGTAGCTGCGGCTTGGGGGATGGTAGGTGATTTTTTCGACTTGGACAGGAATCATCATAACAGGATGTAGTTAATTTAGTGAGTGCATAACGCTGTTTCAATATTTTTCAATTTAATTTTGACAATGCATTCTTAAGCTGATCAATTTTATCCACAGGTGTGGGGTCCGTACCATGCTCCAGCGCACACCAATAGCTTATCCAGTCTCCCTTATGAATCAATTCCAATAGCTGCCCCACAGATGTTTCATTTTCCGCATTTAGCACTACCTCATTTGCCGGAAACTTTCTAATGATTTCGCTGGTTATGTTCCTTCTGGACTTCGTTTTATTATGGCAATGATGATCCGTCATCCAAATCAGGCTAATCTGTTTTAAGATGCCTTTATTGTTTTCCCATCCGACAATTTCATTATGATTCAATTCCGGAAGCCTGCTGCACCACGCATGCATATTGGCATTCTCATTGAGCTGTCCTTTCAGCCGGATAGCTGCAACTTCCGACAGATCGGAATCCGAATATAAAATTGGCAGCGTATTGTAAATCTTTTTGGCAATCGAACGCGACTGGTTTTCGTTGCTTTCCGATCCCCATAAATCTCTTTGCTCTTTAAGCAAGCCTACCGCAGATGCAAGTACGGATTCAAAATCAGATTCGATGATACCGATGTTTTTCAGGATATAAAGCATCGGTACAAAAGAGAACGCCAGTGCTGCCCGCGGCTGGAGTCCGCTTGGGATTTTGACGACGTCCAATCCATTTTCATTCAGTCTTTCTGTTAAAGATCCTCCTGTGGAAATTCCAATGATGTAACATTGTTTTTTTATGGCATCTGCAAAAGCGGATAAGGTTTCTTCAGTATTGCCTGAATAGGATGAACAAATCACAACTGTATTTTTATCTGCCCAATTAGGTAAGGCGTAATCTCTTGAAACAGCCATCGGTATTTTCAATTCACTGGAAACCAAAACTCGCGTTACATCCCCTCCGATTGCGGAACCGCCCATGCCGGCCACAACGATCCCGTTCACATTTTCGTATTTTTTGTTCAGCACAATGGACGTTCCGATAGCCATTGCCTGATCCAATTGCTCAGGAAAAGCATAAATGGCTCCGTGCATGTCACTTGTGTCAATAATGCTTTCCGGCATGATTAATTCTTCCTTTCTAAAATCATTGATGTAAACGCTTCCAGTTCATTCCTGCGTGATTCCGGTACAACACCGAGAGAGGTTCGGGCTTCCTCGGCTGTTTGTTCCGCCAGCAGCGATGCTTTCATCCGGATTCCATTTTGTTCAAAATATTCACGTAAAAAAGAAAGACGGTCATCAATCTGCAGCTTTCTTGCTTCAGCTGATTTTTTTTTCCATTCGGTGGCATTATCCTTTTTTGCGATTAATGTGAGCACCGTCTGTTTTTCTGTTAGAACATCACTTCCGAGACTTTTCCCCATAGATTCCGGATCACTGAAAATTTCGAGAATATCATCCTGGATCTGAAATGCCTTTCCCAAATTGCGTCCGTAGGATTTCAAGCTTTCACATGTCTTTTCATCTTGACTTCCGAGGATGCCGCCCAACTGAGCCGCACACCCAAGCAAACTTCCTGTTTTCTTTTCGATCATTTCGAGATAATCGTTTAATCCAATTTCTGAGTCTGATGCAAAATTCAAATCCATTGCCTGTCCTTCGCACACTTCGAGTGCGGACTCATTGAAACAACGATGGGCTTTTAAGGTTCCTTCCCTTATTCTTCCCAAAGATAGCTGGGCAAGAACAAATATGCCGTCGCCGGCAAGAATGGCAGCGGGCTCATCCCACTTTACATGAACGGCGTCCTGTCCATGGCGGATGAGGTCGCCGTCCATTATATCATCATGAACGAGAGTGAAATTGTGCAGAAGTTCCACGGCAATCCCTGCGTTTATCAAATCTTCGGGATCGGCTTCAAAGGCTTTTCCGGCTAGATGCGTAAGAATCGGACGAATGCGTTTCCCTTTTCCTTTGAGCGCGTACATGATAGGCGCTTCGAATTCGGAAGAATTTTTTTTGATTGGAAGCTTTTTTAGCGCCTTGTCTATTTCCTTCCTCAGGAAATCTAAATGTTCGATAAAATCAGGTGTGCCCAACTTCCAATTCCAAGCTGCCGAATTCCTGCAGTTTTGCGAGTACCAGATCTTTCAATTCTTCCATGCGTTCCTTCGTATTTGCCTCAAATCTACAGACAATGACCGGCTGTGTGTTTGATGATCTCACCAATCCCCAGCCGTCACCGAAACGAATGCGTACACCGTCCACGGTGCTGCATTCGAAGTTTTTTGTGAAATACGCAACAGCCTCATCAGCGATTCGAAATTTTTCTTCGTCCGATTCCGCAGCCAACCGCATCTCAGGGGTAGATACATATTGAGGAAGTTCCGCCATCAGTTCGGATAATTTCTTATCTGTGCGCGAGAGCATCTGCACAGTTCGGGCGGCAACATAAATACCGTCATCATAGCCGAAGTAATCATCCGCAAAAAAAATATGTCCGCTCATTTCACCGCCGAATTTGCAGTCCAATTCCGCCATTTTTTGTTTGATCAGCGAATGGCCGGTCATCCACATTACAGGGTTTCCGCCGTGCTTTTCTATCATTTCTTCCAGTCCCTGTGAACATTTCACGTCATAGAGTATATCCTCACCGTCTTCAATTATTTCCGGAAGAAAAAGCGACATCAGCTGATCCGCCCATACGATTTCACCGGTGTCATCCACAACGCCGACCCTGTCCGCGTCGCCGTCAAAAGCGACTCCGACATCGTATTGACCGCTTTTCATATGCTGAATTAAATCTTCAAGATTTTCTTTCACGGTTGGATCCGGATGGTGATTCGGAAACGTGCCGTCCACATCGCAGTAGAGTTCGGTGAGCTCTACATCCAATTTCCTGAAGATGTCAGGCGCCGCGATACATGCTGCTGCATTTCCGCAGTCCATCACAACATGCATTGTTCGGTCGAGATTGATCTTTTCTGTAATCATACTGATATAATCGTTCCTGATATTGTACGATGCTTCGCTGCCTTCTCCCTTTTCAAAATCATCCGCTTCGATCCATTTCCTTATCTGCTGAATTTTTTCGCCGTAAACCGGGCGCTTCCCCATGGATAGCTTAAATCCGTTGAATTCCGGCGGATTGTGGCTGCCGGTGATTTGGCATGATCCGCCAACATCCAGCTTGAACATGGAATAATAGTTTGCCGGCGTCGGAAGCGTACCGATGTTTATGACGTCCAGCCCGGTGGAAAGGACACCTTTTTTGAACGTTGCGACAAGGTCGGGTGTAGTCAGTCGAATATCCCCGCTCAGGGTAATTTCTCTTCCGCCGTTTCGCAGAACAAGCGTACCGAAACCTTTTCCGAGCAGTTCAACAACATCAGGTGGAAAATCATCCGCCACCTTTCCACGGATGTCGTATTCTCTAAAGACGTATGGATTGATCATATCAGGTTTGAATTTCGGTTAAATTGATGAAGGATGAAACGGATTCGATGCAACGGGTCAGATTTTTTCCGTTAGTCTAAGATATCCCTCAGTATTCCTCCTTTTTTTTTCAACAGTGCATCCGCATCCTTCCCCGAACAATTGTCCTTTACCATCACCACGGCTTTTTTCACAGACATATCAGCATTTTTCAGCGCCTCCAGTGCATCAGTATACTGCAGGCCGGTAAGCTGAACAATGATGCGTGTGCCGCGATCCACCAATTTTTCATTGACCGCCATCAGATCAACCATCAGGTTTCTGTATACTTTTCCCAGCGCCACCATGGTTGCTGTCGAAATCATATTCAATACTAGCTTGGTTGCCGTGCCCGATTTCATTCGCGTAGATCCCGTGATTACTTCCGGGCCCACATCTACTCGAATCACTATATCGGCATCTGCTTTAAGATAGGGCTCCGGATTGCAGATCAGATAAACAGTTGAAGCTTGTTGCATTTTGGCATATTCGATTGCTGCCTTTACATAAGTGGCGGCACCACTGGTGCTGATACCTATCAGCACATCTCCGGAAGACAGACCTGCATTGTTGAGATCCTTTTCAGCATTTTCTGGCTTATCCTCTGCTCCTTCAATGGATTTCCTTAGCGCTTCATCACCGCCCGCGATAATTCCGGTGAACCAGTCACTGGGTACAGAAAAGGTCGGCGGCATTTCAGATGCGTCCAGAACACCAAGCCGTCCGCTGGTGCCGGCGCCGATGTAATATATTCTGTTTCCGTTACGAAGGGCATCGGTCGTGAGTTCGACGGTCTTTTCAATGTCCGATATTGCATCGGCTACTTTTTCCGCAACGATTTGATCCTCAGAATTGATAAAGGTAAGCATTGCCCGGACAGACATGGCATCAAGGTTAATGCTTCCCGGATTCTGCTTTTCCGTGGTGAGATCCGCTCTGGTTTTTTCTGATTTTGTCACCGCGACGAAAAATACCGTTTAGTTTCGACCATCACTTTTGGCGAAAGAAGTAAAGCCGAAATCATAGTTGGTATCGCCATCAGCGCAAACATGATATCTACAATATTGATGGCAATATCAATGGACACCATCGCTGCCAGTACAATGGTCGCCACATATATGACGTTGTAAGATGATTTCCATTTCGTTCCGAAGAGATACGATGTGCATTTCCGTCCGTAATAGGAATATCCGAACATAGTTGAGAGGCTGAAACACAATACGGCAAGAATGATCATCATTTGACCAGCATTTCCCAATTCCGTTTCAAAAGCCATTGCGGTGAGTGTCACACCGTTTGCATCAGACGCATGAACTCCGGACACCAAAATCACAAAGGCGGTAATCGTACAAACCACAATGGTATCAATAAACGGGCCGACCATTGCAACGAGCCCTTCCCTGACAGGTTCTTTTGTTTTTGCAGCGCCGTGCGCCATTGCTTCGGTACCGATTCCCGCTTCATTCGAAAAAGCTGCGCGTTTAATGCCGATAACTATGATTGCACCCAATGATCCTCCTAAAACAGCATCGCCCGTAAATGCATCCTTTAAGACTGAAGAAACAATAGCCGGCACCTGTCCAAGATTTTGAAAAAGTATAATCAGTGCCGCATATAGATAAATTGCCACCATAAACGGTACAAGCCGGGATGCCACAAGCCCGATACGTTTGATGCCGCCGAAAATAACGAGAGATACGATGACAGCAGCTGTCATTCCTGTTGTAAAGTTTCCCAAAAGAATGTTATCCGAAAAAAGTCCGTTCGGTACATATATTAGATCCCGAACAAGTTGGGAAAGCTGGTTTGCCTGAAATAAGACCATACAACCAACAAGACCAGCAACGCTGAACAGTATTGCCAGCGGTTTGTACGCTTTTCCGAGACCTTCCTCAATAACATACATCGGACCTCCCTGCACTTCGCCTTTGTCATCTTTGCCTCTGTACATGATCGAAAGTGTGCAGGTAAAAAATTTGGTAGCCATTCCGACAATTGCGCTGACCCACATCCAAAACAGCGCTCCGGGACCTCCGGTATGAATCGCAATCGCCACGCCCCCGATATTTCCCATGCCGACGGTGCTGGCCAAGGCGCTGGATAGTGCCTGAAAATGGTTTATTTGTCCCGGATCATCGGGGTCGTCGAATTTACCTGAAAGTATTGCAAGTCCGTGACCAAAATGGCGAAACGGAATAAATCTGCTGTAGAGCATAAAAAAGAAACCGCCGCCAACCAGCAGGACCACCAACGGTGTACCCCAGACAATATCCACCAATGAAACTGTAAGCGCTTCCAGACGTTCAAGTAGAGCTAAATTTCCAGATTTCAACCAGAATTTTCCTTTCAATTTGAATTCAAAATATACACACGCTCACACATTACATCCCTTAAATTCCCTTTCATGAAGAAGCTCGACCTTTATCTGGTTCGCCAGTTCCTGGCGATCCTTTGTCTCACGCTGGCAGGATTCGTGCTGCTGATCCTTGTTGTGGATGTGATCGAGAATATGGACAAATTCATAGACAATAAGGTTCCATTTACAATCGTTGTGGATTATTACCTCAACTCCATTCCCTGGTACATCAATATAGGGCTACCCATGTCTATGCTTATATCTTCCGTATTCAGCGTCGGCATGATCGCAAAGCGCAATGAACTTACGGCAATGAAATCGTCAGGCATCAGTTTATATCGAATCGTATTGCCTATTCTGTTTGTTGCATCAATTATCAGCTTGCTCTCTTTCCAGTTTGATAATGGAATAGTAAGCCGTGGACATGAAAAGCGCTACGAGATCGAAAAACAATACATGACCTCTAGAAGCAAAAAGATGAAAAAAAGCGTATTACACAACGTCTTTATTCAAAAGAAGGAGCGAGTGCATATTGCCGTAGAAAAGTATATGGTCAACCTCAATAAAGCGGAAGGCATTACATTTTTTATTTTGGAAGATGCACTTGTCCGCGAACGGCTTGATGCCAAATATATGTCGTGGAACGACTCATCATCCACATGGAATATTGCTTCCTTTTCCTTCCGAAAGTTCGATGATTCGGGCCTTGAAACGATTGTAGAATTATCCAGAAAGGATACGGTGATGACACTGGATGTTACACCGCAAGATATCATTCAAAAATCAAAGTCTACGGAAGAAATGAATTTTGGTGAACTCAGCCAGCAGATAGAAAAATTAAACGAAAACGGTGTTAATACACGGCGGTGGGAAGTGGACCGCTATTTTAAGGTGTCCTTCGCATTTACAAATCTGATTATTGTCCTTTTCGGAATTCCGCTTGTTACGATGCGCCCAACAGGCGGACTGACGTTCGGCGCCGGAGTGGGGATCCTGGTGATTTTTGTGTATTACGCCTTTATCAAATTCGGGCTGTCGCTCGGGTATAAAGGAATGATGGATCCGATATTAGCAGCGTGGCTGGGAAATATCGTATTTTGTATCGGCGGCTTAGCTTTACTCTTCCTTGCCAGGAAGTGATTCCTTGGAATCGGCTTCTTTTTCAAGTGCATCTGACTCTTCCGGTTTATCTCCGTTCTCAAGGTCATCACTGTCTGATTCTTCCGGTACAGGAGGCGCCGGGCCGGTAAGTGCTTCGTCTCCAGTCGACCTTCCGCCAAGGCCGGTGATCGTGAGTCCCGTAGACAAATTGAACCCCTTCATAGTATGGATCCATAATCCGTTACGGAATGCAAATCCCATGTCAAAAATGATCGGCCCTTTATGAAATCCAAAACCCAGCCCAAGCTCCAACAGGTCAGCTCCGCCCCAGGAAAATCCGATCCTAAGCGGTACCGCGGGAAAGCGGTGGATCTCAAATCCAATGGACCATTTCCATCCCTGCCGTGCGAAAAACCTGTCCTCAAAACTCGCAACTAAATCAGAAGAAATAATGTAATCATCCGTACGCTTTGATACGCCGACCCTGAACATGGCCGGATAATTGATCGTAAAATCCTTGAGTTTCCCATCCGGGCCTAAATTCTTCACAAGTTTAGATTCACTCTTGAACAAAGAATCTGAACTGAGATTTGTTGCGGAAATAGAATCTATCGTGTAAGTATAATTTATCGCCATACTATCGTTGAGCGTTTCGCCGCTCCATGTAAAATGGAAGAGGTCATCCTCGTTTCCGTAAATATTGTCGGATCCTGCCAAAATATCCTTCATGACGCTGGGTTTATTCCATGTGATGCTTCCAAACGCATTGATCACGGACAAACCAGCGCGCCAACCGTTGTATTCCGACGTAATAAATCCGAGATCCATTCCAAGGCCGCTTCCGCCGATTCCCTGCCTAAGCAGATAATTACCGGTTCCGTACATTGCGAGAACACTTGTTTCAAGGCTTGCTTTGCTGGAATCCGGATCAACACCAAGATAAAAGAGTCCCTGCAGATATTTTGCCGTCACTCCCAGCGCAAATGCGTCAAACGGAATTGCGAAGGAAAATCCAAATTCATTGACAGCCATGACTTCGTATTTCAAAGTCATATCAATGGAAGGATTATTGGCGTTTCCTTCCAGCATCAGCCGCAATAAGCCGGTGGGAAGCTTGAAATCTCCCATCACGATCATATTGGATGTAATTGCCATATTCCCCGAAGAATAATTCAGAAATGGTAGCGGTATATGCATATCTGTAAAAAACGCGAGCCCGCCGGAATTATCCAGATAGCGGAACAATTGATCTTTCTGATCTTGCTGAATAGTATCGCCGCTCAATGCATTTAGATTAGATAAAGATATGTAATTGCCGGCAAAACCAAAATCGGTTCCGAATGCCATCAGCTGAAAGGGCTTGGCCTTCTGGTAAGCAAGCATTGCCGGATTGTATCCGACAGCGAAGATGCCATCGGCGATCGTTGTATATGCACCGGCCATGGCCACTGCTCTTGGATCGCGCTTGGACTGCCCGAAAACTGTTGAAAGGCTCAGTACAATAATCAGGATTTTGATCTTCATCGAATCATCCCGCTTGAACCGCGCGGACGTGCTGCCGGTGCTGAAGTTGACTGAGATGATCCACCAGACAGGATGGATCCGTCTTTGCCTGAAGGCCGGGACACATTGCCGGATATTCCGAAATACCAGCCGTTGATATCTTTAATGGTTCCATCGGTTTTAATGATGCGGATTCTGAGGCTGTCTTTTTGGGTGGACAGCAGCAGTTGGTCAGAGATTCCAGTCGTATTTTCAGGAGTCCAATCGTACGATCCGTCGTTTGCTTCTCCAGCGGCAATGGTTACCCATTGTGCATCATCCGAAATATCTGGGTTCGTTCCTTTTGCGTACGCAATATCTACATTTGTTATTTCATCTCCGTACGATTTCCACGTTATTTGTGTCTGCTGATTTTTCGGAAGCGTCTCTCCCCCATTTGGGCTTGTAATTACCAATTCATTCGGTGCCGTCGCTTCAAGGCCTGTGCTGCTGAGCCTCACTGTCATCATTGCATTTATTTCTATATAGTCTGTTGATGATAAATACACCTCATTTCCATTAGTTCCGTTCAGTTTAAATCGGGAAGCGGTGTAATGATTCCCCGGATCGGAAAGAAGCCTGATCTTGGTTGTATCAATCTCGCTGGAAAATGTGATTGTTCCCGGAGTTTTAACCGATCCGAGCACTTGGTTAGAATCTGCTGCTGTATAGAGCGAATCCGGTTCAGGAAGAATGACAGTCATAAGTGTATCAATATAGGATATGAGTGTATCGGTTCCAGACCCTGTTCGCTTCACCAAATACAGCAAACCATCCACACATTCCGATGAGTCGGTTAATACATTAAAAATATGTATGCTGTCAATGGCAGGGCTGAGAGCAGCACAATTAGTGACAGTGTACAATTCATCGGTCGCATTCCAACCGTACTGCGATACCATCGTATCACGAAAAACATTCAGCATCTCGGCAGTCGTATCAAGAGGAAAATAAGGCTGGTTGGAAAGCAGTACATTGATCTGCCCTCCTACCGGCAAGCGGTTGATAACATCAGTAACAAGGCTCGCCCCAAAGAGGGAGTTTCTTAATTTATTACGTGTATCATGGTCCATTTCTTCGATTGGGGACTCGTTTGCTGAAACAAATGTCATCGGTTCCATCGTTACGCGGAAAGGTGCTATCATTTTATATCCGAGCTTGATGGCGCCGCTCGTGGTGATCTGTCCGCGGCCGTTAATCGCAGCCATTGATTTAATGATCATTTTCTGGGGGTTGGAACTCAGCAAATCAACAATCGTACTTTTCCCAGATTCAACCGCTGTTACAACCGAATCGTTGGGAATCGAATCTGTCGGTTGCGCAAAATAATAGGTAGTCGTTCCGTTACGGTGTAGCTGAATCAGTGTTTTAGCGGAATCATAAACTGAAATTCCGGTTGTATCTATTTGGCTTCTCACCTCCACTGTCACCGTATCAGCAAACTGAGGGACACCTTTTATATCCAGATTTAGATCAATCGGCAGTGAAATGGAATTCATGATTTCAAATTCTATTTTTACATCTGTAAAAGCCATGCCTTCAAATCCTGTTGGCATATTATCGATATTTTCTTCGGTTGAAGGAAGCGGTGTTAATATATTTGCATCAATCGTAGCAAAATTCAGTTGATCTACCGTAATACCCATCGTCAGCCCGCCAAGCGCAGAACCATCCAGTGGAATGGAAGCTGATTGGGCACTAATCGATGCTCTGAGCTTGATGGTCATACTGTCTAGTGCCACAGAATCCCCTTTTGGATTGACGAAATTCCAACCGTCAATTTTTGTATTTTCAGTGATAGCAGCTGTTGATGTATTCAGTGTTGTGTCAATTTTGACCGAATCTGTGCCGTCCGAAGAGACAAAATTTTCAAACTTTAAATAAAATCCCATATCGAACGGGTACGTGCTCTGAAGGCCGGTGATATTTATATGGTTGATCAAAATATTATCCGGTGATGCGAATGTTCCGCCATAAATGGATACACCTGAGGAATCCTCATTTTGCTGAAAAGGGACACCAATCGTACTGTCGATCAGTGCATAATCCGACATCTGCACACGGGCGGAGTCAAATGCCGTGATCTTAAGGGCAATCTGAACATTGATTTGGACAGAATCTCCGGCAGCGATGGTTACAGTCTGTGCGCTTGTTTCTGCAAGTCCAAAATTGATCTTCATGCTGATAGCATCGGACATTAAACTGTCACCGATGAGAGTATTCTGCTGATCCT
>JASLML010000069.1 GCA_030746535.1 Fidelibacterota bacterium | reverse complement strand
CCAACCCTCACTCCACCGGACGGCTAAACTTGGCGGCATAACTAAATGATTTTGGTAAAATAATGATAAGAGTATTAACAAAAGATTTGAGAATAGATTCGCCGTCCACCTCCGGTGAGTTTATTCGTTAAGGGTCTTTAGAAAAGGACAACAATATGGACTGGAAAATATTCTTAACAATCTTTGCTTCAGTGTTTATCGCAGAATTAGGTGACAAGACACAATTAGCAACAATGCTTTTTGCAGTAGATAAAGAAGTCAGCAAGTATACTGTTTTCTTTGCAGCATCAGCTGCGCTTATAGTTGCAAGTGCCATAGGTGTTCTGGCTGGCACCCTACTATCAGAATATATAAACCCAAAATACTTACAATATGTTGCAGGTGTAGGTTTTATTGGCATTGGCATATTCACTTTGTATCATGCATAAAACACTTAACAAGGCGCTGCAGCGGGCTTCGGCCGCTTCGCTTATGCTTCGCCGGTGAGTTTATTCGTTAGATAATTAAATATTTGGGTTACGGTGCTTAATCATTCATCAAGCCCTTTTCGGAATGTTTTCAGAATAATTTTTGATTTTTCCGTTTACTTATAAATCCAAACTATTCCCAATTTCACCGCATGAAATCCTGCGCATTTTTAACCATGGACAGCCTTGGAGGCTACGTCTGCTACGACGAAATGCTAATCGAACCGTTCCAAAATATCGGCTGGTCGGTGGAATCCGTATCCTGGCGTGATACATCCGCGAACTGGAATGCGTTTAACACTGTCATCATCCGCTCGCCGTGGGACTACCACGATGATCCGGAAGCTTTTCTGTCTGTTCTCGAAACGATTGATGCTTCCTCCGCTGTGCTGGAAAATCCGCTCGAAACCGTAAAATGGAATCTGCACAAGTCGTATTTACTCGATTTAGATAAACGCGGAGTGCCAATTGTTCCAACCATTCTTTTTGAAGGATTTACAATATCCGGCTTAGAAGATGCATTCGGAAAATTCAAGACGGATGAAATCGTCATCAAACCTGCGGTGAGCGCTACCGCAAAAGACACGTTTAGAATAACGTCAAAAGAATTACGGAAAAATTTAGAAACATTGGAAAATCTCTATTACGAGCGTGACCTTCTCATTCAGCCATTTATGCAATCCATTGTTGATGAAGGTGAATTTTCTCTGTTCTACTTTGGCGGGAATCTCAGTCATACGATATTGAAAACACCGCAGACAGATAGTTTTTTTGTTCAGGAAGAACACGGCGGCATTTTGACATCAGCAGACCCGGAGGCCGAACTCGTAACTGCCGGCAGAAACGTATTCCGATCCATAACGCCGTCTCCCCTCTACGCCCGCGTGGATCTGGTTCGAACAACCAATGGGTTTGCAGTCATGGAACTTGAACTGATTGAACCATCTTTATATTTCAATATGGATACGGACTCACCAAAGCGGTTTGCAGATGCGTTTGAACGACGAATGAAATCATTAGATATTTAATACAGTATCTTATCCGGTTGACTTGAGTATGAATCCGCAATAACTTCGCCGCCCGAAACAAAAGGAAAAATTTAAAGATGGACAGACATCCACAACAGATCAAGCGCACACGTCAGGACAAAACACGGCGTGCCAGAAATATTACCCGCATGTCCGAGCTGAAGACTGCCGTCAAAAATGTGCTCGCAGCCACCGAGAAAGCTGAAGCAGAGAAGCTGTACGCAAGTGCCGTCAGTACAATTGACAAAATGGCCAGCAAAAACATGATTCATAAGAATACGGCAGCACGGCGCAAGGCGCAGATCACCCGCCATTTAAATTCGCTTAGTTAATCGATTTTCGTCATGCTTAGCTTGTCTAAGCATGATGCACCCTTCGACAAGTTCAGGGTGACACCCGTAGTTTATTTATCCAGAATCTGGTAATTCGGCGCCTCTTTTACGATGCGCACTTCATGCGGATGGCCTTCCTTTGATCCCGCCGCAGTGATCCTCACAAATTCCGCTTTTTCCTTGAATTCCGCAATGGTCGCCGATCCGCAGTAGCCCATTGATGCGCGGATACCGCCAAGCAGCTGGTGGACTGTATTCCTCACCGGACCGCGAAACGGCACAATGCCTTCTATACCTTCCGGCACAAGTTTAGACGGTTCGGAATTTTCCTGGAAATAACGGTCGCCGCTTCCCTCACGCATTGCGCCGAGCGATCCCATTCCCCGATAAGATTTGTACTGGCGGCCTTCGAACAAAATCGTTTCTCCCGGACATTCTTCCGCGCCGGCGAGTAAACTGCCGAGCATCACCGTGTCCGCGCCGGAAGCCAGAGCTTTTGCAATGTCGCCGCTATAGCGGATGCCTCCATCCGCAATTATTGGAATATCTTCTTTCTGCGCCTCTTCCACACAATTCAGAACGGCCGAAAGCTGCGGATAGCCAACGCCTGCAATAATTCGAGTGGTGCAGCTCGCACCAGCACCAATGCCGACTTTCACTGCATCCGCACCGGCATCTATAAGCGCTTTAACACCGTCCGGAGTGGCAACATTCCCTGCAATGACCTGCGCCCTTTTCAACTGCTTTTTCAGCGATGCAACCGCATCCAGAATTCCTTTGGAATGGCCGTGCGCAGAATCCACCACGATCACGTCCACATCCGATGACTCAAGCGCTTTTGCCCTCTCGAGCAAATCGTTTCCTACTCCAACCGCCGCTCCGACCCGAAGTCGTCCGCCGGAATCTTTGCATGCATGCGGAAATTGTTCGCTCTTTTGGATATCCTTGACGGTAATCAGCCCAACCAGCGTACCGCGTTTATTGACAACAAGCAATTTTTCAATTCGGTGTTTCTGCAGGATTTTTTTCGCTTTCTCCAGCGTAGTGCCAACCGGAACGGTAACAAGATTTTTATCGGTCATTCTGTCCCGAACCTTGAGGCTGAGGTCAGACTCAAAACGGATGTCGCGGTTTGTAAGGATTCCAACGAGCTTCTTCCCTTTCACAACAGGCAATCCGCTGATCCTGTAATGCGCCATGAGCTCTTTTGCTTCTCCAATGGTCTTCGTTTCGGGCAGTGAAACAGGATTT
>JASLML010000068.1 GCA_030746535.1 Fidelibacterota bacterium | reverse complement strand
CGTCACCATTTTTATAAATTTTTGGTTCCGGTTTGTCTGCATCTTTCAGAATCTTCAGCGCACTTTCGATCATACCGTCATCAATGTCGCAGATAGCCGGAATATCCACTTCTGGATATTTTGCAGCCAGCCACAAGACCCATTGGCCTCGCATGCCTGTGCCGATGAAACCCATCTTCACCCTTTGTTGCGCACGGGATGCAAATATGGTAGATGGCATTATTGAAACTGCTGCGCCGGTGGCAGCGGCGGATTTGATAAAAGTTCTGCGGTTGATACGATTCTTCATAGTTCCAATCCCTTTCACTATTTCCTGAAATAAAAAAAGCGGACGAAATTTATTCTGTCCGCTTTTATTCCTGATAAATTTTCCGGTTTATCCGGCAATTTTCATCAAAATGATAATTTGCATCGCCAGCACCACGAACGCAATTAAAGTGCGCATCAACTCCATTGTATGATTGTGGCGGTCAAGCCATAGTTCAAATTTATTCCTTTTATTACTGCTCATAGCTCCGGAGGAGGGACTCGAACCCCCAGCCTAGTGGTTAACAGCCACCCGCTCTACCATTGAGCTACTCCGGAATTGTGAAATTTTGCGCGGCGAAATTAAGAGATTGCCCGCCAAAGGACAACTACATCTCCTTTTCAGCTTTCAGGATTTTCCCTTCTTCAAAAATCCCGCGAGCAGCGTTTTCTTCATTCATATAAACGACTCCCTCATCCTCATGCGGTTCACCGTAAATCGAATGAATGGATTTTAATCCGCCGAGCCATCCGCGCGCATCGCAGAGATATACGAGATCGCCGGGATTCGCGGACATTTTTTCCATATCTGAATTCGAAAATCTGATTTCATCTTGCTGCATATCGCGTATTTCCCACGAAACTGGTATGATTTGCCCAGGAATGGTGTTTGGATCGCTTCCCTTAAAATCTTCCTTCGCTTCCTTTAACGTCCAGGATGTGTATCCAATCGTCTTTTTTTCATCAAACGGAATGAAATATGAAGTTGACAATGCTGTGAAAAATAGTGTGATGATAATGAAAACTACTGAAACGATAAGACCAAAAAGATTGAACAATACTGCGAAAAACAATACACCGGTAAGAACCGAAATCCCTTGAATCATTTGTTTAGAAAAATGCTTTGCGGTGCGTTCAAGAAAAGATGAAAGAAAGGTGACCGTTACCCCAACGCCAACACACACCAGTGTATTGTACAGCGCTCTGATGTATGAATACGGGCGGTCCGGATCCATTGCGATTCCGTGGTCAAACGGTGCGATTAACACTTCCGGATAGCGTGCACCGAGAATCATCAGAGCAACACCGCCGATAAAGGTGGTAATCACAGCCGCAGGTGTAAACCGTTTCCAGAAAACTCCGAGAAAAATTGCAACCACCAGCGGCGGCGTGAGTGTTGAGTGGAAATATCCGTGCGCTTCGTAAACCGTCGGGAAATTTTTAAAAGCAAGTACCGCAAGTACTCCTAAAACAGTAATCGCAATGGACGTATATCGTGCGGCCCTTAATTCACGCCTTTCGTCCGGTGTATCAGAAGCTGATTTACTCAGAAATTTCTTTGCAGGGCGATAGACGTCATTAATGAACACAGCGGCTGTTGCATTAATCAGCGTATCAACGGTTGACATCAGAGCTGCAGTCAGCGCCGCCATTACGAAACCGAAAATTCCGGGACTTGTTACAATACTCGCTACAACAACAAAAATTTCATCGGGAGAAATATTCGGGCTGACGATATCCGGGGTAGCAACCGAAATGGCTTTGCCGATCCAGCCGGCATTTCCCACAACGATTGCTGAAATTGGAAGGATAAAAAGGATATTCACAGCAGCTGCTTTGCGACCTTCATTCACATTTCGGCAAGCCATAAACCGCATGATGAGGCCCTGATTCATAAATAAAAATCCAACAGACCCGGCAACAGCATCCTGCCAAAATATTCCCACGAAATTAAAACTCGACGGCTGATTGAAGTCCGCTAAAGGGAGCTTCCACGTCGTCGGAAGCAAATTCCAAAACGTATCAAATCCGCCTACATAAGAAATTCCGATTGCAAAAAGCATCAGACCTGCGAAAAGGAGAATAAATCCCTGCAAAAGATCGGTAAAGATAACAGCAGTTTGTCCGCCAAATGTGATATAAATCCCGGTAATAATTGCTATCACAACAATCGCGCGCATTAGGGTGATTTCAATATCAGAACCAAACAGGGTGAATGCTTCCGGAAGCATTGGAATGACTGCTTTACCCAACGTCAGAAAACCGATTCCGATATAACCGACCATATAAAGCAATAACAGAATCGTTGCTAAAAATCGCGCGGACGGACTGAAGCGTTTTTCAAAATATTCAGGGATGGACCTAACTTTGGAATAGACCAGAATCGGAAGCCATCCAAACATAAAAAACGGGATAAAGAACCAGTCATTCATATAGGTCATTGTGGAACTGAAACCGTGCTCCCATGCCTTTGCAGAATATTTTACGAAGCTGTGACTGCCGACTCCGGTTGCAACAATTGACATTGTGATAAGCCACCACGAAAACCTTCGGCCGCCGAAAAAGAAATCGGATGTTGTCCGCGTATACCTTCCAAAGTAGCTGCCAAACAGCATAATGGCGAGGAAATACACCACCATGACGATCCAATCCGTTGAGGTTCCGATATTGTGAAATGTTTCCATTACTGCAGTGCCAGAAATGTTACTGTTCCGTGAATCATCATATACCAAATGAATCCGAAATACAGGATTTTAAGCCAATTGCTGTGGGTTGGATTTTTTAGGTCAATGGATCCGCTCTTGCGAATGATTATAATTCCGGCAAAAAAGAATAGTCCTCCAACGCCGTACAGGTAAAAAAACGGAAGCCAAGAGTGTGAGAATAAATCCATCTTAAATTTTATCGAATCCGGGTTTCAGTTTATCGTATGTCTCCAGCATACCCTCTACCATCACTTTTGCATTACCGGTGACCGGCATAAAGTTGGTGTCGCCTGTCCACCTTGGTACAATATGGTAATGAATATGCTCTTCGATCCCGGCCCCGCCGGCTTTCCCGATATTCGCTCCAAAATTGAATCCTTCAGCCTTTAGTTTTTCAGATAAAACTGCCATGCTTTTTGTGGAAATTTTCATGATCTCATTTAATTTATTTTCGCCCAATTCCATCGGGTTTGACACGTGTTCGTATGGGGAAATCATAAGATGCCCATTATTGTAAGGATAAA
>JASLML010000067.1 GCA_030746535.1 Fidelibacterota bacterium | reverse complement strand
TCTGTAATGGTTACTTCTTCTGGATTGAACAATTCCGGATTCAGGAATGGATCATAACCGAGTATTTTCATATCAAACGAACGGCACCGCGCCATCACTTCCCTTCCGATTTTTCCCATGCCAACAATGCCCAGCGTTTTTCCGCGAAGTTCCGATCCCACAAGTGCATGTCTGTTCCATTCGCCGGAAGCAAGCCCGGCGTGGCCAGTCGGAATATTTCTGGAAAGAGAAAGCATCATTGCAATCGTGTGTTCCGCCGCGGAAACCGTATTGACATCCGGCGTATTCATAACCACAATTCCCTTACGCGTTGCTGAGGGAATGTCAATATTATCCACGCCGACACCGGCACGCCCGACGACTTGAAGTCCGTTAGCGTTTTCAAGAATATCCGAATCCACTTTCGTACCGCTGCGAATTACCCAGCCGGAAATGTCGCTTACGAAATTCGAAAGATCGCCGGCGTCAGATTCGGATTTATCGATGACTTCGAAACCGGCATCCGTAAGAACGGAAACACCTGCAGGCGCAATGGGGTCGCTTACCAAAATTTTCTTCAATGCATTACCCTTGGGATGCAATCAGGTTCAATGCGGAACCTGCCTTGAACCATTCGATCTGGACCTCGGAAAGTGTGTGCGATGTTTGAATCCTTTCTTCCGAACCATCCTCATGCGTTACCGAAATTTCTACAATACTGTCCGGTGAAAGTGCATCCAGATTTTTTATGGATAGCCTGTCCGATTCACCAATGATATCGTAATCAGATTTTTGGTTAAACGTGAGAGGAAGAATTCCCTGTTTTTTCAGATTCGTTTCAGCGATTCGCGCAAAACTTTTTGCGATAATGGTCCGGCATCCAAGGAAACGCGGTTCCATGGCGGCATGTTCGCGAGATGATCCTTCTCCATAATTTTCATCTCCGACAGCAGCCCATCCGATTCCGTTCGCTTTGTAATCTCTTGCAATTTTGCTGAAATCTATCCCCGTTTCACCTGTCAAAATATTCCGGCCTTTTCCAACCTCGTCAGTGAAAGCATTCACAGCGCCAATGAACATGTTATTGGAAATATTGTCCAAATGACCGCGAAAGCGAAGCCACGGTCCTGCAGGTGAAATATGATCGGTGGTGCATTTCCCTTTTGCTTTTACCAGCACCGCGAGATCTTTCAAATCATTGCCGTCCCATTTTTCAAACGGTTTCAAGAGCTGCAGTCTTTCACTGGTCTCATCAATGATTACTTCAACATCCGAGCCGTCTTCCGGCGCTGCCGAAAAACCAGATTCGCCTTCGTCAAATCCGTTTGCCGGAAGTTCGTCGCCCGTCGGCGGATCCAGAAAAATATCCTGACCGTTTTCACTTGGTACAGGATCGGTGATCGGATTGTAGCTGAGCTTTCCTCCGATCGCCAAAGCGGTAACAATTTCCGGGCTCGCAATAAACGCCTGTGTTGCGGAGTTGCCGTCATTCCTGCGCGCAAAATTTCTGTTGAAGGATGTGATGATCGAATTTTTTTCGCCTTCTTCTTTATCCAGCCGTTTCCACTGGCCGATGCACGGTCCGCAGGCATTTGCCAGCACTGTTCCGCCAAGATCCTCCAAAACTTTAAGCTGTCCGTCCCTCTCGATGGTAGCCCTGACCTGTTCTGATCCCGGAGTGATCATAAAATGTGTCTGTGCGCTCAATCCTTTGTTCAATGCCTGCTGTGCAATATTCGCGGAACGGTCAATATCCTCATAGGAAGAATTGGTGCAGCTTCCGATGAGCGCTACGGAAAAATCATCCACATAATCATTGTCCGCAATATCCTGTTTCATCTGCGAGATCGGCCGGGCTAGGTCCGGTGTAAACGGCCCTACGATGTGCGGTTCCAGTTCCGATAGATTGATATCAATGATTTCATCATAAAAATCTTCCGGATTTTCCATGACTTCCGGATCAGCAGATAACTGATCTTTCGCCTCTTCCAAAACCGAAACCAATTCCTGCCTCTCCGTAATGTTAAGGTAATCCGCCATACGGCTGTCGTACGGGAAGACTGATGTTGTCGCTCCGATTTCCGCTCCCATGTTGGTGATGGTGCCTTTTCCGGTGCAGCTGATGGATTCTGTTCCGGGGCCGAAATATTCGATGATTTTTCCTGTTCCGCCCTTCACGGTAAGAATGCCGGCAAGCTTCAAGATGACATCTTTGGGTGATGTCCATCCGCTCATTTCGCCGGTGAGCCTAACGCCGATAATTCCGGGGCATTGGAGTTCCCACGGCATTCCCGCCATCACATCAACGGCATCCGCACCGCCGACGCCAATCGCCAGCATTCCGAGTCCGCCGGCATTCGGCGTATGGGAATCAGTTCCAACCATCAATCCGCCTGGGAATGCATAATTTTCAAGGATTACCTGATGGATGATCCCGGCGCCGGGCTTCCAGAATCCTAGTCCGTATTTTTTGCTGACCGAATGCAGAAAATCGTAAACCTCTTTATTGGTTACCTTTGCTTCATTCAGATCTTCGAGCGCTCCCTGCTGCGCCTGAATCAAATGATCGCAGTGAACGGTAGACGGTACAGCCGTCGTCTTTTTCTTTGCTGACATGAACTGCA
Source organism: Fidelibacterota bacterium (assembly GCA_030746535.1). Lineage (GTDB taxonomy): Bacteria > Fidelibacterota > Marinisomatia > Marinisomatales > TCS55 > JAAZYX01. The sequence continues at coordinate 836 of JASLML010000067.1, read as the reverse complement.
GCAGCGCCATTTGGGCAGTGGCATCCTGCATGGCAACACGGTCCGGATTCAAATATAAATAATCATCCTGGCGTTTGGGTACAGACGTCAATGGTTTACAAAGATGGGAAAATAGAATTTTTTCCGCGAGTGTTAGCGGACGTTTGAATAGATTTCTTGCTTCCGCAGTTTTCTGCGGCATTTCCAAAATTGTTTTTCTGATCATTTTCAGATCAAACATGCGGGTATTTCTCCTAGTAAATCAGTGCCCGGGAACAGCACGGGGCGATTATTCGTATGCTTTGCTGTCATAAAAATTACATAGGTCATTACCTTTATCCAATTTCAATACCGATGATCGGAGTATATTTTAGCACAATTATGAACCGAATTTTTCCTTACATCCTTTTTCTGGCAGGATTGACCGCATCGCCGCCGTCGATTTCTCTCATTTCATCAACGGAAACGGAACTTGTCTTTCGTGTGGAAACAGAAGCAAAAACCAAAGATGACCTGAAACCAATCTCAGTAGTGATTGGAATCCCAGATGATGCTTTTCCGGAATTGCTCATCGCGGGCGAGGGTCTGAGGACATTTGCAAATGTACCGGGAAAAACAGCTGATGAAAATGTTCGGTGGATACAAAAACAAAAACTCAGAAGTCTGCATACCGCAACACTTGAAATTTCACCTGCAGTCAATATGTCTCAATATTTCTCCTCTATAATAGTGACTGTCCGATTTCCCGAATCAAGATTTCAGGGAGTGCGGGCAAATAAAGTCCAGACAAATTTTTTATCCGGAAGAATTTTGAATTGGAATGTTGCAAAAAACTGGTTTACACCAAGATCTTTTCC
>JASLML010000066.1 GCA_030746535.1 Fidelibacterota bacterium | reverse complement strand
GAATTTACACTAAATGTTAAGAATAGGGTGCGGTATCCGTGGTTTTTCTGGATTCCGAATCAAGTTCGGAATGACAGCCACTGAAAGTCATGCTGAGCCCGACGAAGCATGGAGTCACCCTTCGACAAGCTCAGGATGACAGACTGGGCGGTTCGGAATGACTATTTTTTGCTCACACCAATCACTGTAATATTCTCACTCAGAGCGACTGCCTTTGCCTGATGAATAATTTCCGTCCCATATGGCGTAAGAATTTTTCGCGCTGCGCTTAAGGTCACATTCAGGCTGTTCACAAAACTTTCTTCCATAACGAGCGGCCAAAGCGCTTCCTTTATTTCCGCATGAGAAAGCTTGAAATCCGGCGCTGCGGCAAGCACAGCCAGAAGCGCTGTAATTTGTTTGTGGCGTTTCTCTCCGGATAAATCCACTTCGGTCCCATCCTTAAAAATTGTGACAGAATCACCCAAAACAATGGCAATGCCTTTTTCAGGAATGACCGGAGGCTGAGGTGAATTTGATTCTCCTGATTTCCGGAATGCCAAAAATCCCGCCGCTAGAATGACGGCAATCCCGGCAGCAATCAGCCATGCTAAAGATTCCGGCCGTGGGACAGCTGTATTTCCATCTATCGGCAGGAGGACTGCCTTTGAAATGATGAACGATTTCCCGTAATGATCCTTCTTTTTTTCTATAAACATGATTAAATCGTTGGACTCATCATATCGCAGAGAGCGGGATTCTATAGCGCCTGCCTTAATCGTCATCATCCGTTCTGCGGCGGCGGCGCCTCCCAAGGCGATCCTCCAAATGATTGTTTTATAGCTTTCTTCATCTTCGTCTGCATTTTTCTGCTGAAACAAATACAAACAATTTTCTTTTGCACTGAATACTCCTCTGACCGCATCCGTGCTTTCGAGTTCGGGAATAAGGTCATCGGAAATTTCTGTAATTTTTTGGGCGTCAAATTCATAAACGTATAAATCGTTGTACATGATAATGCCAAGATCCTGATTGCCTGCAGGATTCCCGTGGCCGCCGAAGAAAAACACAGCATTGGAATCCTTCGGGAAAAGATCATGAAGAATACGCGGCTCAAATGCATCCAATCCTTTTACGTCCAATGCATTCCAGGTGCGGGAATTCCAATCATATTTGCGGATGGAATTCTTAAAGGTTTGAAAACCATATCCGCCGGCCATGTACACATCGCCGGTATTCGGGTCTGTCATTTTTTGCTGGCCGTGAAAATGGTCGTCAAATTCCTCTTTTGGATATGGCTGGATCCTGCTGATATCAAAGAGCGGCGATCCGCCTCCGTGAAACGTATAAAGTTTTCCATTCTTCGAATCCCAGTGATAAAGTCCGTTCTCTATCCTCTGCGCGGGCTGGTACGAAATGTGCCTTAGTGTCTTTCGCTCGTAACTCGTTGTATGGATGCCGGAGTTGCTGAAGACAATGATGTCTGTGGAATTCTCCACAATGGAAAATTGCTTTTCCTCGATCAGTGGAAAAGTCAGAATGCCGTTCTGCTTCTTCTCCTTTGAAAACACCGTAAATGATTCGGACGGTTCTCCGAGCATACCGGATGTAAAATCCCACGATTGGGTTCCCCTGTTTTCCGCTGGTCCGGACTGAATATTTATGCTGTGGAGTGACCAGATTGCATTGTGATGCGCCGTTTCGAATGCCATCCGCCTTACATCGGACCTGTTGCTAAAAAAGGAAAGTGAATCACCTGCGAGCGAAAAGAATATTTCGCCGGTGCCGACCGGGAAGCGCATGGAGAGCGAGTGCCGCGTAAACCTGTTTAATGCTGATGATTCAACTAAAAACTGCGCCGCCTCCTCTGCAGCGTTGTAGGCAATAATGAAACTGCCTCCACCGCTGTTCGGTTTGAAAGACAGGCTCAATTCATCGGATTCGTTCAGTTGCACGGACCAGAGTGCGCCGTACTTTTCCGGAAACCAAAGCGCAAATTCAACCGAAACTTCCGGATCGGCAGCGACGGAAATCGGATTATTTGTGGTAACGGATGCGGAACCGATTGCGCCGAAAAATATTCCCGTATCCTTTGCAAAGGTTAAGCCTGCCGTCAAAATAAAAACAGCTGCTGCCATCCACTTTTTTTCCGGATTTGTGTTTATTTCATCCTCCTTACCATTCCCTACACAAACGGAATTTACTTATCAATCGGTTAATAATTATTACATGACTCCTTTTAAAAAAACCCGCCCTCCGGTTAATGGATATAAATCAGGTATAATTGAGAATAGCGGAGGGCAGGTTTATTTATTTCAATAAAACCAGCTTCTTTGTATCTGTGAAATTCCCGGCGTTGACTCGGTAAAAATACATTCCTGATGCCATACCAGAAGCATCCCAGTTTACAGCATATCTACCAACCTCGTGATTTCCACTTGCCAAGGTAGATACCTTTTCTCCCAAAATATTGTAAATATCCAATCGGACATGTCCGGCTTCCGGAATATCGTACTGGATCGTAGTTACCGGGTTAAACGGATTCGGGTAATTCTGATGCAGTGTAAATTCTTCCGGTACAAAATGTTCGGATTCAGTTGAAACAACCTGTACAACAATCGGTATCTCAAAAGTGACAGTATCACCATCTATGCAGTACCCACCCTGATTTTCGTCATCACAGTTTAAAGTCTTCGGATAAGCACTAAATGTGGCAATTGTATCGGAAACGATTGATGTATCGGCGGCTACATGCCAAGCAACAGAATAGCACGTATCAGCAGATATGCCGTAAAACCAATGATGACTACCAGTAAAAGGTAAGGAAGTCAAATTGGAATCTGCTTCAAGAACAGCACCCGGGTATGCAAAATGACCTACATCAGTATTGTTGCAAAAATCCATCGAAATGGAAATAGTATCGCCAGGATTCCACTCATCATCCGCTCCCATTACTTCAATTACAGGCTCGCTAAGTGAAAAATCCCAGTCAAATGAAATGGGAGTCACGCAGCCTAGTCCAAAGGCACCCATATTAGCACCATTCTCGCCAGTGCCTAAACAAGGTGAGTTTGCTGCTAATGTATAATCACCGCTGTCTGGATTGCAGAATAGCGGGTTTGCATTTATGTTGCCTACACCTTCATATACTTCAGGATAGATAAGAGAATATGTTATACTTGTTATACCGTGTGCATCTACAAAAATGCTATTGTCTCCAACCTGATAATCATAAAATATTGAATTTGTTATGAGAATACTTGATGCATCCAGATAAGCTGTGATGACACCAATCCACGCTGCATCATCATCACTAATAAAAGTACAACCATCAATATATGCAATTGCTCCTGAAGTCCATTGGAGATTTATGTCTGTATCATTATCAACAAAAAGTAAATCTTCAAAATAATAAACATCACCACCATTAATTGCAATTCCTCCGCCATAAACTCCATCATAATCAGTCAAATTTGAATTACCACCTTTTATAGTGAATCCAATAATTGCAATAGAGTCTGCATCTTCGTTGTAATTATGATTATATATTTCAATCGTACTATTTTGGTAATTACCATCAATTATTGTGTTATCAGGACCTGAAAAAGATAAGAGAGTTACAGACCGTTTTGGTGTCGAGGTTGAACCACCCATTATAAGATTTTCCATGTAAGTACCAGCCGCTACTAATACTGTATCACCATCACTGGATGAATCAATAGCTGTTTGTATCGTGGCAAAGGGACTCTCTTCTGAGCCATCACCTGTAGAATCTGAACCTGTGGTGGAGACATGGATGACTTGAATTACAGGCCCACAACCAACTCCCAAAGCTCCCATATTTGCACCATCTTCACCAGTACCTAAGCAGGGTGAGTTTTCT
>JASLML010000065.1 GCA_030746535.1 Fidelibacterota bacterium | reverse complement strand
TGCTTCCAATGCCATTTGGCGTTCATCCATATCCGGCCTTTTCGATTCAGCAATCTCATCTTTTACAAGCCCCATGATCACAGTAACAACTGCCTCAATTTCTTCATTATTTAGCCCAAAATGTGGCATGCGAAGTTTATCTAGAGGTTTCTTGACCCTAAGATTCATACTTCCATCCTTCTGTGGAATCATATCAAACAGGCGGGGATCATTTATCTTATTGTAAAACCAGTCAAATTTTGTGTGCGGGATGTCATCGTGAAAATATCCGAAATCCAGCTTGGTGATAAGTTTGCTTGCTTCGGTATTTAAGGATGTACCAATCGGTTTCGCTTTTTCAAATCCTCCGATATCATGGCAACCGTAACAGCCGTACTGGCTGATTAATTTTTCGCCAGTGAAATGCAGTTTTTCATTCAGTGTCATAGATGCTAGTTTTGCGTCAACCTGAGATTTTCTTCTGTTTTGTCCAAGAAAATCAATTACAATGCCATCCAATTCATTTTCATCAACCTCAGGAAAAGTTTCCGTATCAAATTCTTTATGCATATCCTGAGCCAAGTATAATGCAATATCAGACGCTTCCTGTTTTGTCAGGCGGAGATTAGGCATCTTTGTGTCAGGATGATATTTCACAGGATCACGAATCCATTCATAAATCCAGCTGGCCGTTGTTTTTGATCCGAGTCCTGTAAGCGCAGGGCCCTGCTCCAGCATAATGGATGTTACCGTCGGCTCTTCCAACTGTTCTGATTCAAGCTTATGGCATCCGAGACAGCCCAAAGACTGAACCAGAAGTCTGCCGTTTTCAGGATCGCCTTTAATTGTCTTCTTCGATAAATGAAAATCTTCGCTTTTATCAAACAAGTAAGCGGTAATCGCGTGGATTTCCTGATTGGTGCGCCTTACAGATGCTTCGTCGCTGTTATTGGTATTTCCAAAGAAGTGCGGCATCCAAGTGGCTTCTCTAAAAGATCGCGGACTATTGATCCATTTGGTCACCCAGTTTTTGGTTGTTTTTGAAGCAATTTTTGTCAGGTCAGGGCCAGCTTCCGTTTTGCCTTCCCACCTGTCCATTTGGTGGCAGCCGAAACATCCGCCCCGCTCAACGATTGCCATGCCAAGGCTCAATTTATCCGCACCTTTCACCGGCATATTTCCGGAATGGCATTTTAAACATCCGGCTTCGATGTATTTCATCGGAAGCATTGGCTGATCCCAGTGATGCAACTTGTGCCAATGGTATTTGTCTTCCCATTCCTCCTTCTGCTCTTCTGAATCCGGATAATGCACGGTTGAAATAAAATCTGTTCCGCGCCCTCTTCCCATGTGGCATGTGGTACATCCGTATTTATTCATCGGATGCGGGGAATTTGGCGCTACATATTTTTCAAGATCGGGGTGCGTGGTGTACGGCTGCGGCGCATCTTCAAATCCCGGTTTATCAATACCGACATGACAGGTCATACACCTGTCCACCTTTGGAACGTTTAAATAGATAAGATCATCGGTTAAATCTTTTACAACGACCTGCTTCACTTCATAATAGGGATCAATAAAATCTAATACCGGAAGGTCGCGGACAATGTTGGCAATCTTGTTTGCAAAAGACATAGCTTCCGGATCAGTTTTTTTCAGCCGGCGTTCCAATAAATCTTTATCCCTGCGAATCTTCCCTACTTCATCGGTCGCCGAATTGACTGCTGAACGCATTTCTTTAATGGCATCTTCTTCTTGTTCAATAATTGATTCGACTGCCTCAAGATCAAGCTTGAATCCCTGAGTTTCTTTTTTAAGTCTGTTCATCTCCGCTTTTGCAGCGTCTTCATCCCCATGCCCGGCGACGGCCTGGTCCACCGTATATTTTTGCGCATCATAAAGCGCCTTTGAAAATTGATAAATCTGATTCCGGCGGTAGCGTTCGGCATCGAGTGTATCAATACCTTCCTGAATGGCAATTAGCTTATCTTTATTTGCTGCAAGCGCTTCCTCAGCATCCTCGAGTTTGTCTGACATAAGGGAAAATTCTTCACTTGCTGTAAGATTTTTATCAGCTGCATCCAAATCTTTCCGAATTTGTTCGATCTCTATGGATCGGAAAGTTTTTTGGTACGGCTTCCACTGGCGGTTGAAATCGTCAGCAAACGCAATCAGCCAAATAAAAGTGAATATCACACTTGATATAGCGAACCACTTGTTCAGCTTAAGAATATTGTAATGGCGTTCCTGACTTTGGTGCATGGATCAGATATTGAAAAAGTATTCGGGAATGGCAATGATGTACTTGAGATTGAAAATCCATCGTAAATACATCTTAATGGGAAGCAAAAGTGTTGTCAAAAGCAGTACAACAAATATGGAATACCTGAACGAACCGAGATCGTTGTAAAATCGTTTTAGGAGCGTTCGTGCCAAAAGCGGCGGGAGGATCACAAAATATATTCCCATGACCGCAAACCCCCAGATTTCACGAAGTAATATATTGTCGGGAAGACCGGCGTTCAGCCACTTTACATAAACAAATTCGGACAGGTTGATATTGGTGAGCGGTTCAAGCTTATGAATGTCCCAATATTCAAATGGGCCAAAGAAATTCCAGTTTGGACCTCGCAGGAATGTGCCAACAATGATCAGCATGTTCCACAAAATGAGCCAGCCAAACATAAAGAGTGCTATAGAAAATTTCCTGTTCTTATAGCTGTAATATCCCGACCCCTCCGGATTCCTGTCGAGATATGGGATGGCCATCAGCCCAACAATAATCAGCGACGGAAAAACCACACCCGCCAGCCACGGGTCAAAATAGACAAGCAATTCCTGAAGGCCGAGAAAATACCACGGTGCTTTTGCGGGGTTGGGAGATTCCGTCGGATTTGCAGGTTCTTCAATTGGTGCCGGCAGTCCGATGGACCAAACCATCAAAAAGGCGGAAAACAGTATCAGTGAAATAAATTCAACATAAACCAAATCCGGCCAAACCAGAGCTTTATCATTGGGAGGCTCATAATATTCATCCGGTTTTTCGCCGGCTTCCATCCGTTCGTCATTTTTATAGGCTTGGCGCATCGCAAGCCACGTAAAGAAATAAACGAGAAAAATCAGTCCGGAAATCGGAACATTATCAGGTTTTAATACGATAGATCGAAAGTCGGGATCACTGAGTCCGATAATGAAAAAACCGATCATCGTTACCGTCGTAATGATAAAAGCTTTCTTCGTCCAAAGATAGTGCAGCCTCAGCCGACGGTGCCATTTATCAAACCAATCCGTAGGCGGAAAAATAAAAAAGAATGAAGCTACGGTTGCCGTAAATAGGATCGTAGGGCTGGAAACGGTGTTTACGAGGTCTTTAAAGGCTTCCATATTTAAACAGGAGTGGAAATACCTCCATCCTTTCGAACGCGCCAGAAATGGACAGCCATAAAGATCATAATAATAAACGGAAGCCCGATGCAGTGAAGCACATAAAACCTCAACAGAGCAGCTTCACCCAAAAACCTTCCGCCGATCAACGCGAAACGGGCGTCGCTTGCCATGGTAATGAAATTGATATCGCCAATCGCAAGCAGTGCAGCTCCGGGTCCTTCGTGCCCGAAGAACGGCGTTGCCCGTGCCATATTGGAACCAACAGCAATCGCCCAAATTGCCAGCTGATCCCACGGCAAAAGATATCCCGTAAAACTGAGCAACAGTGTTAGCAGAAGAAGAATAACACCTATGCTCCAGTTGAATTCCCGCGGCGGTTTATACGAACCTGTCATAAAGACGCGGAACATATGCAGCCAAACGGTAATCACCATCGCATGCGCTCCCCATCGGTGTACTTCGCGCATAATTCCGAACGGCACCTGCTCTCCGAGATCAATGATATCTGTGTAGGCATACTCAATCGTCGGCCTATAATAAAACATGAGAAGGATTCCCGAAATTGTAAGGACAAGAAAAATGAAAAAGGAAAGTCCGCCCATACACCACGTAAATTTGAGTTTTACCGCATGCTTGGGCAGCCGTACTGGGTGAAGATGAAGGAATACGGAATTCAGGACCGCCATCATGCGCTGGCGGCGGCTTTTCGGAACTCCGCCTCCACGGAAAATGGAAGTCCAAACCTGAGATTCTTTCGCGCGCTCTAAAAAGGATTTCTTTTCTTTATCTGCCATAGGATTTTATTACACCTTTAAAAATGCTTCAGGATCGGACCATTGGCCTTTCTCCTGCTGGTATTTTCGTGTTTTGTCTACAATAATTTGCCCGTCGTCTGCCAATACAATCCGATAGCGTTCCAA
>JASLML010000064.1 GCA_030746535.1 Fidelibacterota bacterium | reverse complement strand
ACATTGGTGGCCTGAGTTATTGTTGAACCGTAGGTGTCTTCATCGGTGCCAATGAGATCCGTGCCCAGCATGCCGCCTTTTAGCACTGTTGAAAATAATGACAGTCGCGCCCAGTTAAGATATAAAAAAGGAGTTCCGACTCTACGGAAGCGCAGTGCTGGTAAAATCAATTCTCCCATGACTCTTACAAAATTATTTCCGCCGATACTTGTGATGCCTGCGCCCGGGAAGGAATAATACTGCCGGTAGCGTTTGATACCCTGATAATCTATCCAATTGTTGCCAAATCCGCCGAAAAAGTAATACCCGAAAAATTCATTCGCATCTCCTTCTGAGCCAACTTCTCCCATCAGTGCCTTGGATTTCCCGACCGAGGTGCGAATCCAAAACGGAAGGTGGTCCACTAGTGGAAGCAGTGTTCCGAATGAGGCATTCAAAGTTCCTTTCGTATAAAGTTTCGGCGTGTCTGCTGAGTGCGGCAAATACGATCCGGAGAGAGACAGGGAAGCAATCCTTCCTTTTTCCGAATCAATGGATCCAAGCGTCCGCCTTGCCTTGTAATGGCTGAACGACATGCTTCCTGAAAAGAATTTATCGTAAGCCGCCGGCTGATTCTGGTAATCCGGCAATTCTTCAAATCCGCCATACACCGCAACGCTGGATGACATTTTCAGCGGAAGGTGGCTGTCTACAGATTTTGAATAACTGGTTCGGAAGAACGAGCCTTTTCGGCTGCTGATGGTTGGGCCGAATAAATCGTAAAAATCCGATGCATCCTTTCCGCCGCTGAATGTCCATGAGCCTGCTAGCGGTCCGGTAAGCACATTAAGCTTCATCGTTCCTGTGGCGTGAATTTTCTGATCATCCGGGATAGAATCCTGAGGAGAATAGGTCACGGTAAGGTCGCCTTTGTTCAGCCCAAGTGTAGACATAAAATTCATCCGAACGCCGTAAGCGGGATATTTTGGATCTTTGTATGCCTGAACGACAGGATAAATTGAAGACAGCTTAATTGTAGACATTGGGCTGTATCCGCTCTCTTTGGTCACAATTTTATCGAGGTCTAGATCGGTTGGCGCCTTAGTTGCCCACTGCTGAACAATGGGGTATTTATCATATATCTCCCAGCCAAGAAAATCCACAGCACTTACATCTTCTACATCTTGATTGGGAATCATGACCGGACGGAAGCCGTCGCTTGTATACCGCAAAACTACAAGCGAATCATCTGAAACGGGGATTGGATTAAAAAAGCCTGTTTCCGCATTGCTGAGCGCCACCATGGTATCGCTTACCGTATCGTATCGAAAAATGTTCGAAACGCCAGAATAATAGGACGATCCGTATTGATAGCGGCCATCGCTTGAAAACACAAAATTTTCCGGTGCGCTACTGTCAAAGTCGTAAATTTGCTTTCCGGAAAAATCGCCAGACATGGCGGTTTCCATGGGAATGTGCATCAGTTTGTGAATGCCGTTCATATCCACTTTTACAATGGATAGCGTTTGTCCATCCGGAGAAATGTCCATTGTATGCGCATCGTATTCATCGAATTCGCCGCCGTATCCAAAAGTTTTGATGGATGTGTAATCCTTGTACGGCGCTTCTAAGCGAATAACGGTGGAATATCCATCAGCGTTTCGAATGCCCCATAGGGAATTGTCGGCGCGGTTAAATGCCAAATGTCCCGCGCGCAGATCCTCATACAGTTTCGTTACTTCCTTTGTATATACATTCACTTTCCAGAGATCGCGCCAGTGGCTGTTGTCCATCGTGTAATAGAGATCGCCTGTTGCTGGATCAAACGTTGCGGACATTACAAAAAAGATCGCTGCGCCATGAATATCAGCCACTTTTTCCATTTCACCTGTTGCAATGTCAATAGCGGCTACATGCGACACTTCTGCCGGATAAAATACACCTACATAAATTTTTCCATTCTTTTCATCATAAAACCCTTTTGAAACCGAGCCGAGCGGCATATTGGACACAGGCCGAAACTGCGTGGTTGGATATTGCCTGATAAGTTCGAGGTTCTTCGTTTGAAAATCACGCTCCCAGTCAATCCAGTTTGACCAAGCCTGATCTATGCTGAGGCCGAACACTTTCTTAAACTGAGAAGTAAAATATCCTTTGCTGCCGTCTTTTCGGGAAACCCATTCCACAAATTTTTCAGGTCCGTACATGTTTGCCGCATAGCTGATGAACCGCGTTCCATAAAGATATGAGTTAACACCAATTTGGAAATCGGTTGTTTTCCCTTCCGATTCTAATCCTACAATATCATAAATAACGGCATCATCCCGAACGCGGGTCCGGAATACCATTTCATCGTATGCGCCGAAAACACGGCCCTTTGTGTTTGCCATCCAGGATTCCATAAATACCGCCGAACCTTCATGGTACCACCGCGGGGCGTACCTTCTTGGATTCGTCATATAGCTGTACATGATGGATATGGGATCATCAATGGATGTGGAAACCTTTCCGCGAAATATGCCGCGCCAGAATCGGTCTACATTGTTCGGCATATCCGTAGTAACAATATGTGTTAATTCGTGATGCATCAGCCAATTCATGCGCTCACTGGCGGGCATCGTTTCGTAAACATAATTAAACGGGCCAATCCCAATGTTTACATTGTTTGTAGGAAGCGCATCTGCGCCGCCGTGACCAAAATCACCAAAATCCTGCATCAGGATCGTGATGTTTTCCGTGGGCGTATAATCAAATAAATTCCTGTGAAAATTATAGGAATTGGTGAATGTGCTCACAAGCTGCGGCATCAGGTATTTATGCAGAGGGCTTGTATAGATAATTTGCACATCCTCGGTTTCCAAAGACTTCAGCTGAGCCTTCCCCGGTGATAACATTAAGGAAATTGCTATAAAGGCGGTCGCAGTGAACTGATATGCTGATTTTTGCATGGTTTGGGTCTCCCTATAATTCACGGAATTTCGTCAGACACCCATTCCAAAGTCAAACCCTATAAAAAAAGAAGGAGACGGTTTCCCGTCTCCTTCTTACCAGAACGCAGGCCTGCAGTGGGCCTTATGGCAATTCTGTTATTTATCCATTGGCATCCCTGCCAGCGATCTGAATCCCGGGTTCAGCAGCATACTGTGGAATTCGCCTGCTGAAAGGATGTTTTTAAAATCAGCATTTGTAAGAATTGATTTAAAATTTGGCGCCATGAGCAGCGCTGAAAATTCCGCACTTCTCATTAGAGAGCGAAATTCGGCCATGTTGTACAGGGCTGCAAACTCTGCGTTGCCAAGTAAAGATTCAAATTCCCTAACTGCTGTAAGAACAGCTGCGCCGTCCGAATCGCCGGACAGATTTCCGCTCTGGGAAATGTTTGAACCGCCGCCGCTTCCGGATAGACTCGATCCGCCGGCTGAAATCATGGTAATGGTTGTCGCAACATCAGATCCTTCATTGGAAATCTGAAGGGATAAGCTTCCGTCAGCACCCTGAATAATCTGATCTTCAGATATTTGCCCAAGCTGATCTGATAAGCTTTCAGCGGATATGCTCGATTCTTCACTCATACTAATGAGACCGCCTTCCAAAGCTTTGAAGGCCGGGCTTGCAATCAGCGCAGCAAAACCCGGGTCGGCCATTAAACTTTGAAACCTTGCATCGGAAATCAGATTGTTAAAATCTGCATTCGCAATTAAACTTGCAAATTCGCCGCTGGTAACAAGGTTGCTAAATGTTTTATTCTGCATAAGGCGTGAAAGCCTTGCATCATTTTCACCCAGCGCAACATCGCCTTTTTGAAACTGTTGTTTTTCTACCGATTTCCGTTTCCCGATGGTTCCGGACACATCATCGGCTCCCCATTGATCTCTTGTAAATATCAGTGCCAGGAAAATGGCTACAAGAGCGCCTGTTAGCAGTAAGGGGGTATTCGATTTGGATGAGTTTTCAGCCATAGTGTGAATCCTCTGGTTGTGTGATTCGGGAGGGGCTATGCCCCTCCCTGTGATCACGATTAGTGTTATTTAATGTTTAGGTTAAATGCGCTGTTGAACTCGGAACTCTGGAGCATGTTTTTAAATTCACCTGCGCCCAAGATGTTCTTGAATTCAGCGTTGCCAAGCATTGCATTGAACTCGGAAGAGCCAAGCATGGAAGCAAATTCTGCGTTGCCAAGCATAGAGGCGAACTCAGCGTTGCCAAGCATAGAGGCGAACTCAGCGTTGCCAAGCATAGAGGCAAATGCTGCAGTTCCGGCCATAGCCTGAAAATCTGCTCCGCTAAGAACGGATCCAAATTTCTTTTTCAGGTCCGGGATCTTCTTAGACATCTTCTCGTTGCCGAGTGCCTTGGAAAGGCCTCCCTTTTTGAGAGATGCTGCGAATTCAGCATTGCCCAGAAGAGCGGCGAATTCTGGTGAACCAAGCATGGCACCGAATTCAGCATTGCCGGCCAAAGCCTGAAATTCTCCGGAACCAAGCATGGCGCCGAATTTTTTCTTCGGGAAGACCTTTTTGCCTTCTTCCGTTTTCATCGCTTTTGAAAGACCGTTCTTTTTTAAAGAAGCTGCAAATTCAGCATTGCCGAGAGCCGCAGCAAATTCGGGGGATCCGAGCACTGCATTAAACTGAGCATTGCCCAACACATTGGCAAATTCCGCTCCGCTTGAAAGTGCTCTGAATTCTGCTCCGCCAAGAACGGATCCGAATTTCTTTTTCAGGTCCGGGATCTTCTTAGACATCTTCTCGTTGCCGAGTGCCTTGGAAAGGCCTCCCTTTTTGAG
>JASLML010000063.1 GCA_030746535.1 Fidelibacterota bacterium | reverse complement strand
GTGGTATCTCTCCTGTAAGTCCACTGTTTGATAAATTCAATACAGTAGTATTCTCTATTGAATAACAATTACCCCATAAATAAACCACTTCATCATCATCCAATCCACAAGAACAAACATCTTGAACTCCCATATAATCTTCAACACAAGATGGATATGGAGGACAGAGATAGTTGTTGTTTATATATACAACACAATTATTTTCAACAAGGTTACAAATACTCTCAGGAATCTCTCCTGTGAGTTGATTATAGTATAAATACAACCTAATCAGATTAGTGAGATTCCCAATCTCTTGAGGAATAGAACCTGTGAGTTGATTATAATCTAAACTCAACATAAGTAGATTAGTGAGATTCCCTATCTCTTGAGGAATAGAACCTGTGAGTTGATTATGGTCTAAATTTAAATTGGTCAAATCTGTTAGGTTCCCAATCTCTGAGGGGATTGAACCTGTGAGTTGATTATAAAGTAAATTCAAAATAGACAAATTGGTCAGATTCCCTATCTCTGAGGGGATTGAACCTGTGAGTTGATTTCTACCTAAATCCATCCAAGTTAGTTTGGTAAGATTACCTAACTCTGGTGGGATTGAACCTGTGAGTTGATTATCGTATAAATTCAACCTTTCCAGATTGGTCAGATTACCTAACTCTGGTGGGATGGATCCTGTGAGTCCACTATTCCTTAAATCCAAACTATTCGTGTTTTCTACAGAATAAACCTCACCCCACAAAGTTACTTCAGTTGGAGTTGTATCCTTTTCATCTTCACAACCCCAATAAATCAGAAATAATATTGGAAGTAATAGATAGAGTTTTTTCATTTTATTCTCATCAGGTCACCCAAGAGAACTATCATTCTTTACTCAACAGTCACACTCTTCGCTAAGTTTCTCGGCTGGTCCACATTGCATCCGCGGATCACCGCAAGATGGTACGCCAGAAGCTGTAGCGGTATCGTTGCCAAAATCGGAAATATCCTTGGATGAGACGTCGGCACCACGATCAAATGATCTGACAGATCTGACAGGTCTTTTGTTTTCTTATCCGTCAGCGTAATGATCATTCCCTTTCGTGCCTTTACTTCGCTGATGTTGGAAAGCACCTTTTCAAATGTCATGTCGTGCGGCGCCAGAAAAACGACCGGCATTTTTTCATCTATCAGCGCAATCGGCCCGTGCTTCATTTCCGCCGCCGGATACCCTTCGGCATGAATGTAGGAAATTTCCTTCAGTTTAAGCGCGCCCTCCAGCGCCACGGGAAAATTCAGTCCGCGCCCGAGATAGAGAAAATTTTCGGCATCCCTGTATTCCCACGCCACCTTTTCAATTTCAGCCGATGAATCCAAAATCTGCTCGGCATTTTTTCCGATATCCGTCAGCGCCTTTGCGAGCGTTCTTCCTTCGATGGCGGACATTCCTGCAATCTTTCCGAGCCGCAGCGCGAGCATATACAATACCGTCACCTGCGCCGTGAACGCTTTGGTGGATGCCACACCGATCTCGGGTCCGGCGTGCGTGTAAATGCCACATTCCGTTTCGCGGGCAATACTGCTGCCGACCACATTGCAGATTCCGACCGTCAGCGCGCCTTTTTCTTTTGCTTTCTTAACTGCCGCCAGTGTATCGGCAGTTTCGCCGGACTGGCTAATGGCGAGAACAAGTGTATCTTTGTCCACGATGCTCCGGCGGTATCGAAATTCCGATGCATATTCCACATGGACGGGAATGTTGGCGTATTCTTCAATCAAATATTTTCCGATTAGTCCGGCATGCCAGGATGTACCGCAGGCGGTAATGTAAATGCGGTGTGCACTTTCAAACCTCGGAATCCAGTCTTCAATGCCGCCGAGGTGCGCGGTGCCTTCGTCAGCCAATAAACGTCCGCGAAGCGTATCGGGAATCGTATGTGCCTGCTCATGGATTTCCTTCACCATAAAATGCGGAAAATTCCCCTTTTCAATCTGCTCCACGCTTAAATCAATATCCTGAACCTCTTTGGATAAAACGGTGTCATCCTGAATGTGTTTTACTTCGTACCCGTCCGGGCGTATGCAGACCATTTCTCCTTCATCCAGATACACAACTTTGCGGGTATATTCCACGATTGGCGATGCATCGCTGGCGATAAAATATTCATCATCGCCAATTCCCAAAACCAGCGGACTCCCAAGACGCGCGATGATGATCGTGTCTGGTTCTTCCCTGCAGGTAACTGCAATCCCGTAGGCGCCAACCACTTCCCGCAGCGCAGACTGTACCGCCTGTTCGAAGGATATGCCGTCCTTCTTGTAAAGATAAGCAATAAGCTGAACCAGCACTTCGGTATCGGTGTCCGTTCCGAAAGTGACTCCCTGTTCCTGTAGATAGGTGCGAAGCGATGCGTGATTTTCGATAATGCCGTTGTGCACGAGAGAAAATGTGCCGTCATCATCCGAATGCGGATGGGCGTTCGTGTCATTCGGCTCGCCGTGGGTTGCCCAGCGCGTATGGGCAATTCCAACCGATCCGCTGACCGGCGAATCATCAACGGCTTTTGCCAATGCTGAAACTTTCCCGGCCTGTTTTACGATTTGGATGCCATCATTTCCAATGACAGAAATTCCCGCTGAGTCGTACCCGCGGTACTCCAGCCGCTGCAGCCCTTTCAGCAAAATGGGGACAGCATCCTTATTCCCGATATATCCTACAATTCCGCACATTTTTTAATTGTTAATTGTTAATGAAAAATTGATAATCAACTTTTCTTTCCTTCTTTGCTTGTGACGATAATTTTCGTTAGCAATTTTATAATTTCTTCAGCATCATGATTGATACTTTCAAACTCTGTATTTTCCAAATATTCTGTTTTCTTTAATAACTCAAGCCAATATAAAGTTTCATTTGCTTCTTTCTGTGCAATTGAAAGTTTATGAATAAAATCCGCTTTGCTTTCTGCATGTTCAGCTTCTCTAATCATTGCACCTACAGAAGTTCCCGATCTTAACAATTGTTTGCTCATTATAAACTCTTTTTTATCAGAAGCTACATATTGATGCAATTTCACAATCCTAACCGCAAAATCTAAACTTTTTTCTTTAACTATATTTTTCTTCATCCCAAACCCATTTAACAATTAACAATTCATAATTACTAATTTATAATTATCATCACTCCCACTCTATAGTTCCCGGAGGCTTGGAAGTAATATCATACACAACACGATTCACACCGCGCACCGAATTCACGATCTTATTGGAAATTTTTGAAAGCACATCGTCCGGCATCCGGAACCAGTCAGCCGTCATTCCGTCCGTACTAGTTACGGCCCGCAGCGCCAGAACATCTTCATAGGTCCGCTGGTCGCCCATTACGCCGACTGTTTTTACCGGAAGCAGCACAGAAAACGCCTGCCATATGTCATCGTACAATCCTTCTTCTCTCAGGATGGACATGAAAATATCGTCCGCCTCTCGAAGTGTATCCAGCCGTTCTTCGGTGATATCTCCCAAGATTCGTACTGCGAGTCCCGGCCCCGGAAACGGATGCCGTCCGATTAATGAATCCGGCAGCCCAAGCTCGCGCCCAACTTCACGGACTTCATCCTTAAACAGATCGCGAAGCGGCTCGATAAGATCAAATTTCATATCATCGGGAAGCCCGCCGACATTATGGTGGCTTTTGATTACCTCGGCAGTATCACCGACACTTGATCCGCTTTCAATCACATCCGGATAAAGGGTTCCCTGAGCGAGAAAGGAAAAATCACCCAGCGATTGGGAAATCCGTTCAAAAGAACGAATAAACTGCTCACCGATTATTTTCCGCTTTTGTTCCGGATCGGTGATACCCTGCAGTTTCTTCAGGAAAATTTCCGATTCATCGTATGATTCAATATGGACACCGAGTCCTTCCCTGAGAGCGGAAACGCACGTCTCTGCTTCATTTTTCCTCATCAGGCCGTGGTCAATCAGCACCGAGGTGCATTGTTCACCTAATGCCTTGTGTATTAGAGCGGAAACAACAGATGAATCCACGCCGCCGCTCACACCACAGAGAACATTCCCGTCACCGACCTTTTCGCGAATTAGAGCCACCTGCTCTTCGATGATCGCTCCGGGGTTCCATGCCGGTTCGCATCCGGCTATTCCGAAAAGAAAATTCCGGATAATTTCCTGTCCGAATTCCGTGTGGGCAACTTCCGGATGGAACTGGGTGGCGTACAATTTTTCTGCTGGATTACACATAGAGGCGACGATCCCGTTCGATGATTCCGCCAGCTTTTCCCAGCCGTCCGGAATTACAGAAACGCGATCCATGTGGCTCATCCACACTTTGCTCTCTTCCGGGACCGATGCAAACAGGCTGTTTTCCTTCAGTACTTTTACCGAAGCAAAACCGTATTCACCGTGCGTTCCCGGTTCAACCGTTCCTTTAAAATGGTGCGCCATGAGCTGCAGTCCGTAGCAGATTCCCATCACTGCAAAGTCGGCTGATAAAATTTCCGGATCGTACTTGTAAGCTGATTCGTCAAACACGCTGGAAGGACCTCCGGATAAGATGACTGCTTTTGGTTCCCTTTCGGAAATATCGCTGAAAGTTGTGCTGTGAGGCAGAATTTCAGAAAATACATTATTCTCTCTGATCCTTCTTGCGATCAGCTGTGTGTACTGCGATCCGAAATCAAGTACGACAACTCCGTGCTTGTGCGACTCATTCATTCGAGATTCCAGTCCTTCAACTGGTCAAGCATCGATTCATCGGTGAGTTCGTAACGGATCGGGGTGATGCTGACGAAACCGTTTTTCACCGCCTGACCGTCCATATCCGAATCGGAATCAGGATCTTCAATGGTACCCGTCATCCAGTAATACGTCCGCCCTTTCGGATCCTCTCTTTTCTCAAACCTGTCCTTGAAATAAATATTGCCTTGCCGTGTTATTTTTGTCCCCTTGATTTCATTTTCCGGAATACCAGGGATATTCACATTCAGCAGAGTTCCAGTCGGTAATCCGTGTTCCAGCACTTTTTCTGTAACCCTCCGCGCTGTTTTTTTTGCATAGGTAAAATCCCCTTTGCTCAGCACATCGAGGCTAAATGCAACAGAAGGAATATGCAAAATTGTTCCTTCGGTCGCGGCGGATACCGTCCCTGAATAAATGACATTATTCCCCGTGTTAGAGCCCATATTGATTCCGGATACAATCACATCCGGCGGAGAATCCATCAGCGCCTGCACCGCAATCTTTACGCAGTCTGCCGGCGTTCCGTTAACCGAATGTCCTTTGAACCCGTTCGTCCTGTTCAGCGATTCAATCCGAATTGGATCTGCAATGGTAATAGCATGCCCAACTGCACTTTTTTCCGTATTAGGTGCGGCAACTTCAACGCTTCCAATTTCCTGCATGGCTTCCCATAAGGCGTGAATTCCGGGAGCATGAATCCCGTCGTCGTTTGTTACAAGGATTTTCGGCACTGTCAGGACAGGTTATGGATGAGATTGCTCAGAGTTTCCTTCATGGTACTCCGAGATACGATATGATCAACAAACCCCTTTTCGAGTAGAAATTCAGAACGCTGGAATCCTTGTGGAAGGTCCTCGCCAATGGTCTGTTTGATGACGCGAGGGCCGGCAAAACCGATCAGAGCGCCCGGCTCGGCAAG
>JASLML010000062.1 GCA_030746535.1 Fidelibacterota bacterium | reverse complement strand
GGAACTTCCATTGCATTTCCATAGCTGAAACGTTTAGCCATGCTCGGAACCACCTCATCGAAATACCGCTTTTTAAAAACCGGGACATAGCCGTTCGCTTTTTTATCTGCCTTTGCTTTCGGCTTCGCTTTTGATTTTGTCTGTTTCTTTTCAGCCATGTTATGATTCTATTTCTGCACCGGTTTTTTTGGCTACACGAACCTTTGAACCGTCTTCAAGTTTTTTATAGCCAATTCTCGTTGGTGATCCGCCGTGGACAACCATGAGATTGGACACGTGAAGTGATGCTTCTTTTTCAACAATCCCGCCTTGTGGGTTTTGCTGGGTCGGACGGCTGTGCCGTTTAATAAAATTGATTCCTTCAACCACTGCCCGCTGACGTTTCGGCAACACATGGAGCACTTTCCCTTCCTGCCCTTTATGATTCCCGCGAATCACTTTCACTGTCATTCCTGCTTTGATATGCATCTTAAATTACCTCAGGCGCCATGGATACAATCCGCATATAGCCGCCGTCTCTTAATTCTCTTGCAACCGGGCCGAAAATACGAGTTCCTCTCGGGTCGCCTGCGCTGTTCAGCAAAACCGCAGCATTGTCGTCAAACCGAATGTAGGAACCGTCCGGTCTGCGCACTTCTTTGCGGGTTCGCACAACAACAGCACGGCTGACATCGCCTTTTTTGACCATTCCGTCCGGAATTGCTTTCTTCACGGTTACAACAATTTGGTCACCCAGAGATGCATACCGCCTTTTGGATCCGCCAAGTACTTTAAAGCATAGCACTTCTTTGGCTCCGGAGTTGTCCGCTACTTTTAATCTTGTTTCCTGCTGGACCATGTTTATTCGTCAATCAATACAGATTCTCTGATAATTTCACTGACCTGCCAGCGGACCGTTTTACTTAACGGACGCGTAGCAGAAATTCTGACGATGTCACCCATTTTCGGTGAAACTGCGCCGGTACGCGCTTTATGTTTATTAAACCGCTTAACATATTTTTTATACACTGGATGGCGAACGAGTCTGGTGACTTTGACCACAACTGTTTTATCCATCTTGTCGCTGACAACTTCACCGGTCAAGGATTGTCTTTTGCGTTCTTTACTCATCTGCAGCTTCTGCCTCTCCGGATGTTCTGATATTTAATTCAAATTCTTTCAGTACGGTATTGATTTGGGCAATTTCTCGCCTCAAATGCCTTAACTGCAGCGGATTCTCAAGCTGGTGCATGGACTTCTGAAAGCGAAGGTTTCGCAGCGCTTCCTTATTATCCTGAAGCTTGCTTTCCAATTCCGCTTGGTTCATTCCTGTCAATTCAGCACGCTTCATATTTCCCGCCGTTCCACCACTTTGGTTTTCACAGGAAGTTTGCTTGAAGCGGCATAAAACGCTTCTTCAGCGATTTCTTTTGTAACGCCTTCCACTTCGAAAAGAATGCGTCCGGGCTTCACTACGGCAACCCAATATTCCGGGGTTCCCTTGCCCTTACCCATTCTTGTTTCGGCCGGTTTTTTGGTGATCGGTTTATCCGGAAAAATCCTAATCCACATTTTACCAATTTTCCTCACCGCTCTTGCGACTGTGATACGCGCTGACTCAATCTGCCGCGATGTGATCCATCCGCCTTCTACTGCTTTCAATCCGTAACTTCCGAATGCGACATGGTTTCCACGCATGGCCATTCCCCTGCGGTTTCCGCGATGATGACGGCGGTATTTCGTTTTTTTCGGTTCCAGCATAATACTTACCCGTTACAAATCCAGACTTTAATTCCGATAACGCCGTATTGGGTTCGCGCTTCCGTGAGTGCATAATCAATATTGGACCTTAGCGTATGCAGCGGAACTCTTCCCTGTGCAAATTTTTCGCTTCTTGCGATTTCCGAACCGCCTAATCGTCCGGCAACATTCACACGAATTCCTTCCGCTCCCATCCTGATGGTTGACTGAATTGCTTTATTCACAACCCGTCTGTAGGAAATTTTCTTGATGAGCTGATGGGCAATGTTGGCGCCGACCAATGCAGCATCAAGTTCCGGACGCTTTACTTCAGATATATTTATCTGGATGTCATCTTTTTTAGATAATTGTTTGATCTCTTCCTTCAGCCTTCCGACTTCTTCACCACCTTTGCCTATAACAATTCCAGGACGCGCCGTAAAGATTGTAACAGTAACAACTTTGGATGAGCGGCTGATTTCCACGCGGGATATGCCTGCATTTGGCAGCCTGTAAGTGAGATACTTTCGGATATTGACATCCTCTTCCAAATCCGGTGCCATTGATTTTTTGGCAAACCAGTTCGACCGCCAATTTTTATTGACTGCCAGTCTGAAACCGATTGGATGTGTCTTTTGTCCCATAAATTATTCGTCTTCTTTCTCGTCACTTACTACGATAGTTAAATGGCTGGTAGGCCTTGTAATTCGCATTGCTCTTCCGCGTGACGCAGGACGGAAACGCTTCATATACGATCCGCCGTCAACATATGCTTCCTTGACTGTAAGATCATCCGGATCAACATTGGCTTCTTCTGCAATATGAATGAGATTCGCCGCTGCAGACCGAACAGTTTTTTCAATGATTTGCGCTGCTTTTACCGGTGAAAAATGCAGATAATCCAATGCATCACCTACACGCTGTCCACGTACTTCATTTAACACAATACGAATCTTGCGCGGAGACTGATGGATATAACGGCTGATAGCTCGTGCTTCCATTAGACCTTCCTGTCTCCTGAGTGCATCCGAAAAATACGTGTCGGTGCGAATTCACCTAATTTATGTCCAACCATATTCTCATAAATAAATACAGGAATAAATTTATTTCCGTTATGTACAGCAAGGGTGTGCCCGACAAATTCAGGTGTAATCATAGACCGTCTTGACCACGTTTTTATAACCTGTTTTTTTCCGCCTTCGTTCATGGCGTTTATTTTTTTCAAAAGTTTTTCGTCCACGAATGGACCTTTTTTCAAAGACCGCGCCACGTTATTTCCTCCGATTCACGATATACACGTTGGATTTCTTATTCTTATTACGCGTTTTATAACCCTTGGTTGGTTTTCCCCAAGGTGTCGAAGGATGGCGGCCTCCGGACGATTTTCCTTCTCCGCCTCCCATGGGATGATCAACGGGATTCATTGCTACACCGCGAACTTTCGGGCGACGTCCGAGCCAGCGCGATCTTCCAGCCTTCCCGGAAACGATCTGCTCGTGGGATTTATTCCCGACTTCGCCTATAGTGGCCCTGCAATTATCCCGAACCATTCTAACTTCACCTGAAGGAAGTTTTAAGGTAGTAAATCCTGCGTCGTGCGCCATTACCTGAGCAGCCGATCCCGCACTCCGAACCATTTGTCCGCCGCGTCCCGGCTCGAGTTCCACATTATGAACAAATAAACCGGTCGGCACAGCTTTTAGGTATAAACAATTTCCAATCCTCAGCGGCGCTTCTTCGCCGGACGCAAGGGTATCTCCGACACGCAATCCAAAGGGTGAAAGAATATATCTCTTTTCACCATCTGCATAATGAAGCAGTGCAATATTCGCTGATCGGTTCGGATCGTACTCAATGGTTGCAACCTTTGCCGGTATTCCATCTTTATCACGCTTAAAATCAATAATGCGGTAACGGCGTCTGTGGCCGCCTCCTCGATGGCGTGCTGTAATTCTTCCGTGATTATTACGACCACCGGTTTTCCTCAATGCTTTGGTTAGGTTTTTCTCAGGATTGGATTCTGTAATCTCTGAAAAATCCGGACGTGTGGCAAATCGTGAACCGGGTGTATTCGGCTTAAGAGTTCTAATACCCATTACTCAGTCACCTCACCTCGGACAAGATCAATAGTAAATCCCTCAGCAAGTGTCACAACGGCACGCTTCCAATTGGACCGCCTACCGCTGGTACGAATCACCCGTCCTCCGCTGCGGACAGACATTTGCTTTTGCTTGCCTTTGCGGTTCAAAGTCGCGACTTTGGAAACCTTTACATCAAATTGTTCTTCAACGGCCCGCTTGACATCCATCTTGTTTGCATCGGGATCAATCTGGAATGCATATTTGCGTTCCGTTTCTTCCAATCGGCTCATTTTTTCCGTGAACAGAGGACGAATCAGAATTTCATGTGAAGGTTTCATGATGCTTTGTCCCCTAAGGATTTATTCAACAGTTTGAGCCCGGATTCGGTAAACAGAAGGATATCGCAGTCTATTAAATCATACGTGCTGGCAAAATCTGCTTTTACGACATAAACACCGGGAATATTGTTGGTTGCCAGCACAAGGTTTTCGGAAATCTCTTCCGGTAAAATCAGAACCTTTTTCCCGCTGATATTTAAATCGGATAACATTTTTACCATATCTCTGGTTTTGGGCGATTCCAGTTTGAAATCCTCAACGACCATTATCCCTTTTTTAGACGCTTTATCCGATAAAACAGATTTGCGTGCAAGGCGTCTTAATTTTTTTGGCAGTTTGTGTGAATATGTTCTGGGCTCCGGACCAAAAACAGTTCCGCCTCCTACCCATAGCGGAGATCTGATCGTTCCTGCACGGGCGCCGCCGCGGCCTTTCTGCCTGAATGGTTTCCTGCCTCCGCCGCGAACCATTGAACGGTTTTTCGAACTGCTCGTTCCCTGGCGAAAATTTGCAAGTTCAGCAATAACTGCCTGATGAACCGCTGCTTCATTCGGTTCAATAGCGAACACGTTTTTGTCCACCGTTATAGAAGATGATGACTTATTTCCGTCAGGTTTAAAGATGGTCAGCTTCATAATTATTTTGAAATGGCAATAAATCCGTTTTTCCCGCCGGGAACTGCGCCCTTTACGGAAATTTGATTATTGTCAGCGTCAACTTGAATAACTTCTAAATTTTGAGTGGTACTTTTCTTATTTCCCATTTGGCCTGCCATTTTCATACCTTTAAAAACACGAGACGGATAAGATGCCTGCCCAATGGATCCAGCACCTCTCGGATGCTCCCTTTGTCCATGCGTTTTTGGACCGCCGCCAAATCCATGGCGCTTCATTACTCCGGCAAACCCTTTTCCCTTCGATACACCAGACACAGTCACCAAGTCACCTTCTCTGAATAAATCTGCCTTAAAAGTTTGTCCGGGTTTGTATTCCACTCCCGTAATTGGTTCAAATTCCGCTACGAGTTTCTTGGCAGACGTGCCCGCTTTTGCAAAATGACCATTCATCGGTTTATTGCTGTGCTTCTCTTTCTTATCCTCAAAACCAAGCTGAACTGCTTTGTAACCGTCGGAATCTATTGTCTTAACCTGTGTAACAACACAAGGGCCAACCTCAAGAACGGTTACAGGGATAGCTTCACCGTATTCAGTGAATACCTGCGTCATTCCAATTTTTCTGCCTAAAAGTCCCCGCATAATTACACCTTAATTTCGATGTCTACTCCCGCAGGAAGATCAAGCTTCATCAGCGATTCAACTGTCTTCGGTGTTGAGTTCAAAATATCAATGAGGCGCTTGTGCACCTTGGTCTGAAACTGCTCCCTGGATTTCTTATCCACAAATGGCGATCGTAGCACCGTATAAATTGTACGTTTCGTCGGTAGCGGAATCGGTCCAGAAATAATAGCTCCGGTTGACTTTGCTGTGCGCACAATTTTTTCAGTGGATTTATCGATCAATGTGTGATCGTAAGCCCTGAGACTGATTCGTATGGTTTGTTTCGCCATTTATTTCATTACTCCAAAATTTCGGTAACGACACCGGCACCAACGGTATGTCCGCCTTCACGGATAGCAAACCGAAGTTCC
>JASLML010000061.1 GCA_030746535.1 Fidelibacterota bacterium | reverse complement strand
CATTCTCGGACTCATTATTTGGATACAGCGGTCCGTTGGGAAAATTGAGGAATCCTGATGTTTGAGCATTATATCAGCTTAGCGACAAAAGCAATTTTCGTCGAGAATATCCTCCTTGCGTATTTTCTCGGGATGTGCTCATTTTTGGCAATTTCGAAACGGGTGGATACCAGTATCGGACTTGGGTTTGCCGTAACATTTGTCCTCACAATTACCGCACCGGCGAACTGGGCGATTCACCACTTCTTCCTTGAGAAAGGTGCTTTGAGCTGGGCCGGACTTCCGGACGTGGATCTAAGCTATCTCAATTTTATTGTTTTTATTTCGGTGATCGCGGCGATGGTACAGCTCGTTGAAATGATTCTGGATAGATTTTCGCAAAAGATGTATCATAATCTTGGAATATTTCTTCCGCTTATTGCGGTGAATTGCTCTATCTTAGGCGGATCCTTATTTCTGGTGGAGCGTGATTACACCTTTATGGAATCAACTGTATTCGGATTCGGTTCCGGCCTTGGATGGTTTCTTGCTATTGCTTCGATGGCATCGATTCGCTACAAACTCCGGTATTCGCATGTGCCGGTTCATTTAAAAGGTCTGGGCATCACGATGCTCTTGACAGGACTACTTTCGATGGCTTTTATGGCATTCTCAGGGATTGATTTGTGATGCTTGAAACAGCGATCTCCGGCATACTTGTTTTTACCGGCGTAATCATTCTTTTGGTTGTCATATTGAATGTAGCCCAATCCCAGCTCCTTCCGCAGGACGAGGTTGCAATTTCCATCAATGATGATCCTGATAGCGAGATCAACATTCAGCCCGGAGGAACATTGTTATCGGCTCTTGCAAGTCAAAACGTGTTTTTACCGTCTGCTTGCGGAGGCGGAGGAACCTGTGCCATGTGCAAATGTCAGGTTTTTGAAGGCGGAGGCGATATCCTTCCAACCGAAACGGGGCACATCAGCAGAGGCGAAGCAAAGGAACATTGGCGGCTTTCCTGTCAGGTAAAAGTGAAGCAGGATTTGAAAATTCAAGTACCGGATGAAATTTTTAATATCCAAAAATGGGAATGCACTGTCAGATCAAATGACAATGTTGCCACGTTCATTAAGGAATTGGTTCTGGATCTGCCGGAAGGTGAGGATTTGAATTTTTTGGCAGGAGGATATATTCAAATAGATATTCCTGAATACACAGGATTAAAATATGCGGATTTTGATGTTGCGGAAGAATACCACCCTGATTGGGACAAATTCAGCGTATGGGATTTTGTCGTGAACAACGAAGAACCGATATTCAGAGCTTATTCTATGGCAAACCATCCTGCGGAAGGAAATAAGGTGATGCTCAATGTCCGGATTGCTACACCGCCTCCGCCGATGTGGAATGACGTCTCTCCCGGAATTGCATCTTCTTATATTTTTAATCTTAAGCCGGAAGATAAAGTTACCATTTCCGGCCCGTACGGAGAGTTTTTCGCAAAAGATTCGGAAAGGGAAATGATCTATATTGGAGGCGGAGCGGGCATGGCGCCGATGCGAAGTCACATTTTTGATTTATTTCATACAAAGAAAACGAATAGGAAAGTTTCCTATTGGTACGGAGCACGGTCTGTTCGGGAAATGTTTTACGAGTCAGATTTTGAAAATATAGAAAAAGAATTTCCGAATTTTTCATTCCATGTGGCCATGTCTGAACCGCTTCCTGAAGACAACTGGACAGGCTCAACCGGATTCATTCATCAGGTTGTATTGGATGAATATCTAAATGACCATGAGGATCCAGCGGAAATCGAATATTATTTATGCGGACCGCCGCCAATGATCGCAGCCGTGCAAAACATGCTGGATGAGCTGGGAGTGGAAAAAGAAATGATCGCATTTGATGAATTTTGATGCTTAGCAAACCAAATAGAATTAATCAAAAAATAGCCTTGCTCCTGCAGGGCGTTTTTATCATAACACTGATTTTTTCCGGTTGTGAACAGCCTGATAAGCCTCATCAGCTTAGCGGAAAAACCATGGGCACTACCTATTCCATTCTTTATTATGGTGATGATTCAGGAAAATCCCTGCAAAGCCAATTACAGAAAAAGGTTGATTCACTATTAGCTGAGCTGAATCAGCAAATGTCGACATTTATACCGGAAAGCGAAATAAGCAGACTTAATGCATGGACCGGCAATGGTGACTTTCAAATTTCTGACCATTTTAGAAATGTAATGGAGAGTTGTTTAGCATGGCAGTCTATTACGAATGGTGCATTAGATATTTCAGTCCTTCCATTGGTGACGCTTTGGGGTTTCGGTCCCGGCCGGTGGAATAATGATGAAAACTGGAAACCGCCATCAGATTCAGCAATCGAAGCTCTCATGGAAGGAATCGGACCAGACTTCATTACACTTACTCATTTAGGCATATCTAAAAAATATCCGCAGATACAAATTGATGTCAGCGCCATTACTAAAGGATATGCTGTTGACCAAGTGAGCGAACTGCTGAAGCAGCATCACATTGCAAATTTTCTGGTTGAAATCGGTGGAGAGGTAAGAGCCCGTGGGAAAAAACCGGACGGTAATCATTGGCAAATTGGTATTGATCATCCCGCCGCTGAATTAGGTGAGAGAAAGATCCTGAATAAAAAGATAGATTTAGTTCATCAATCCATGGGGACTTCGGGAAATTATCGGAATTTTCGTACATATCAAGGCAGTGCATATTCCCATATCATTGATTCCAGAACAGGATATCCTGTAAGCAATCGTGTCGCATCAGTTAGCGTAATTACAAAAAAATGCATGGATGCTGATGCGCTCGCAACAGCACTCATTGTTTTGGGTTTTAAGGAAGGAAGTGCTTTGGTTGAATCGTTAAGCGGATATGAGGCTATTTGGGTACTGAAAACTGCAGACGGGTTTGAAACGATTACTTCCGAAGGATTAGATCTTGGATCGGGGAATATTTATGCAGCCGGAGGAAGTTCAGATTGATTGGATTCGCATTTGTCGGTATCGCCTCCGCAGGTCGGACAGTCCATTTCCAAACCGTCAATGACTATTTTTCCTTTTTCACCGCCGCAGGAACCCTGCAGAGGCTTATTATTCAAGATAAGCCCGGCAGCCATTCCCAGCAATGCGAGCCCAATGACGGCCATTCCCAATATAATTTCCATAAAAGAGTTTACGAAAAATTTTTAGTCTATCGCCATAAATGGCTATCCCTTTTCATGCTAAGCCGTTAATTTTATTTCTTTTCCTGAATCAATTAGAATGAATACGAAATTCCAGAAATCTTCATCCGTTATGGTACGGATTCCAATTATACTCGGCATCCTGTCAGAATTTCTTTCTGCTGCGGGAACAGAAGCCGCTCCACATTTGGAAGGATCCATGCTTTCCATTTATTGGGTGATTCCTTTCGCCGGTATTCTTTTGTCCATTGCATTATTTCCTTTGGTCGCTCCGCGGTTTTGGCATCGGCACTACGGGAAAGTTTCCTTTTTATGGTCTTCGGGATTACTCCTCGGCATGGTATTTTCGGAACAGATCGGACTTCGCGTTGCAGTCTATGAATTACTTCACGTTGGACTATTAGAGTATGTCCCGTTTATACTGCTTCTATTATCATTGTTTACCGTATCCGGCGGTATTTATTTATCAGGAACTCTGCTTGGAACGCCTATAGTTAATACGGGGATTATTCTCATTGGAACCGTACTTGCGAGCTGGATGGGAACAACCGGAGCGGCGATACTTCTTATCCGTCCTTTGATGCGGGCAAATAAGAAACGGACTTTTAAAGTTCATACCATTGTATTCTTCATTTTTCTCGTAGCTAATATTGGCGGATCATTAACACCGCTCGGCGACCCTCCGCTATTCCTAGGGTTTTTGGAAGGAGTGGATTTCTTTTGGACAACGTCAGCGATGTTTTTACCGATGTTATTTATGGCAGGGACATTGTTGGTTATCTATTATGGGATGGATTCCTTTTACTATGCAAAGGAACCGGTTCCATTAACTCATGATTCAGAAGAGTCCGAAAAACTGAAGATCTCAGGCGGGGTAAATTTTCTTCTTCTTGGAGGAATTTTGGGGTCGGTCATTCTGAGCGGATTTTGGGATCCTCATATAGAATTTTTATTTGGCGGTGTGCATTTGAAACTGCAAAATATAGTTCGGGACGTTTTGCTATTGACCATTACGATTGTCAGTCTCAAGATCACGTCTCAATCTATTCGGGATGCAAATGAATTTACGTGGGAGCCGATTCGGGAAGTCGCTAAACTGTTTGCCGGGATTTTTACAACCATCATTCCGGCAATTGCGATCCTCAAAGCTGGAGAAAATGGATCGCTTTCCTTTTTAATTCAATCGCTATCCAATGAAAACGGGCCGGTGAATATGATGTATTTTTGGCTGACGGGAATTTTATCGAGTTTTTTGGATAATGCGCCAACCTATTTGGTATTTTTTAACTCTACAGGACAAAGCGCCTCAGAACTCATGACGACCTATCACAACACATTAATGGCAATCTCAGCAGGTGCTGTTTTTATGGGAGCAAATACCTACATCGGAAACGCTCCAAACTTTATGGTAAAGTCTATTGCGGAATCCGGAGGAATTCGTATGCCGAGTTTCTTCGGATATTTCTTCCGTTATGCAGTAGTAATACTGTTCCCTCTCTATATCATATGGAGTGTAATTTTTCTGTGATGCGTATTTCCAAAGTAACGACTAAAACCGGCGACCAGGGAATCACGGGCTTAGCTGACGGTAGCCGTGTTTCAAAGGCCGATCCCCGTATTTGCGCTATTGGCGACGTGGATGAGCTGAATTCATTTATTGGATCCGCCAAATCAGCTGCAAGTAAGGATAGCTGGAAAAATGAATTATCCGAAATCCAAAATGACCTCCTAAATCTTGGCGGTGAATTGTCCATGCCTGAGAGCGGCGTTTCTCTTTTATCACAAGAGCGGGTTGATGCGTTGGAGCATCGGACAGAAGCAATGAATGAAACGTTACCTCAATTGAAAGAATTTATACTTCCGGAAGGCAGTAACTTTACAACACGGATTCACATGGCGAGGGCTGTGTGCAGACGTGCGGAAAGAGCCGTAATTAATGCGGTTGGTACGGAAGAATCAAGTTTGTGCATGATGTATTTGAACAGGCTGTCGGATTTCTTATTTGTGTTAGCACGGATGTCCAATGCTTCAGACAGCAGTTCTGAACAGCAATGGAATAAACAAGGATAATGAATCATTACAAAAGAATACCATGATTAATTGGAAAGAAATAGATACCTTGATTAAGGATGCGAATCGAATCGTAATGACAACCCATATTCATCCAGACGGAGATGGACTTGGTTCATCCATTGCAATGATGCGTCATTTAATCGAAGAAGGGAAGGACTGCAGGATCTATATCGCGTCGGAATTTCCCGAAGAGTACCATTTCCTCGATAGGGATGAAAGCGTTAGAATGTATGCATCGTCTTCAGATGATGAATGGATCAAAGAAGCGGATCTTGCGTTAATTTTTGATGTAGGCGATTTTATGAGAATGAAAATGATTGGCGAAGTGCTGATGTCCAATGATATACCAATGGTGAATATTGACCATCATCCGATTCAGAAAGATTCCCCGTTTTTAATAAATGCAATAGAAACATCTGTGGCTGCCACCGGTGAATTAGTGTATGAATATTTATTATCATTTCGAAAAGCACCGCTGACTATAGAAATTTGGGAAGGATTGTATACATCTGTATTGACCGATACCGGTTCATTCGCCTATTCCAATACGACGGTTATGTGCCACAAAATCGCCATTGAAGCGATACGGGCCGGAATAAATACCGCAAAAATTCATCAGGA
>JASLML010000060.1 GCA_030746535.1 Fidelibacterota bacterium | reverse complement strand
CATTCTCGGACTCATTATTTGGATACAGCGGTCCGTTGGGAAAATTGAGGAATCCTGATGTTTGAGCATTATATCAGTTTGGCAACAAAAGCGATATTTATTGAGAACATCCTCCTCGCTTATTTCCTCGGTATGTGCTCGTTTCTGGCAATTTCCAAGCGGGTGGATACCAGCATCGGACTTGGATTTGCCGTCACATTTGTTCTGACCATAACCGCACCCGCAAACTGGGCTATTCACCACTTTTTCCTTGAAAAGGGCGCACTGAGCTGGGCAGGACTCCCGGAAGTGGATTTAAGCTATCTTAATTTTATTGTGTTCATTTCTGTGATCGCGGCGATGGTACAGCTGGTTGAAATGATTTTGGACCGATTTTCACAAAAGATGTATCATAATCTTGGGATATTTCTTCCGCTCATTGCAGTGAATTGTTCGATTCTGGGCGGCTCTTTGTTTTTGGTAGAACGGGATTACACCTTTATTGAATCTACGGTTTTCGGATTTGGTTCGGGAATTGGGTGGTTTCTTGCCATTGCTTCCATGGCATCCATCCGCTATAAGCTTCGGTATTCGCACGTTCCGACGCATTTAAAAGGGCTGGGAATCACGATGCTGCTCACGGGATTGCTGTCGATGGCCTTCATGGCATTTTCGGGAATTGATCTATGATGTTTGAAACAGCGGTTTCAGGAATTCTGGTCTTTACCGGCGTCATCATTCTGCTCGTTCTGATTCTAAATATTGCACAATCGCAATTACTCCCGCAGGATGAAGTGGCAATCACTATAAATGATGATTCGGACAACCAGATTAACATAAAGCCGGGAGGAACTTTGTTATCTGCACTTGCAGGTAAAAATGTGTTTTTGCCGTCTGCATGCGGCGGCGGCGGAACCTGCGCCATGTGTAAATGCCAGGTTTTTGAAGGCGGCGGCGATATTCTTCCAACTGAAACGGGGCATATCAGCAGGGGCGAAGCAAAAGACCACTGGCGGCTTTCCTGCCAGATTAAAGTAAAGCAGGATTTAAAAATTCATGTGCCGGATGAAATTTTCAACATCCAGAAATGGGAATGCACAGTCCGCTCGAATAAAAATGTTGCTACATTTATTAAGGAATTGATACTGGATTTACCGGAAGGTGAAGACTTGAATTTTTTCGCGGGAGGGTATATCCAAATTGATATTCCTGAATATTCGGGAATGAAATATGCAGATTTTGCCGTGGCGGAAGAATACCATCCAGACTGGGACAAATTCAATGTTTGGGATTTTGTAGCAAATAATGATGAACCGATTTTTCGTGCATATTCAATGGCAAACCATCCTGCGGAAGGCAATAAGGTAATGCTAAATGTCCGGATTGCCACACCTCCGCCGCCGCTGTGGAATGATGTACCACCGGGGATTGCATCATCCTATATCTTCAACCTCAAGAAGGGTGATAAGGTAACGATTTCCGGTCCGTACGGAGAATTCTTCGCCAAGGATTCAGAAAGAGAAATGGTTTACATTGGTGGCGGAGCGGGGATGGCGCCCATGCGAAGCCACATTTTTGATTTATTTCATACAAAGAAAACGAAAAGAAAAGTATCCTATTGGTACGGAGCACGTTCCGTAAGGGAAATGTTTTACGAGTCGGATTTTGAGAATATTGAAAAAGATTTTCCCAACTTTTCATTCCATGTGGCAATGTCCGAACCGCTGCCTGAAGACAACTGGACGGGGTCAACCGGGTTCATTCATCAGGTGGTATTGGATGAATATCTGAACAACCATGAAGATCCCACGGAAATTGAGTATTATCTTTGCGGACCTCCGCCTATGATTGCGGCTGTCCAAAACATGCTGGATGAATTAGGCGTGGAAAAAGAAATGATCGCGTTTGATGAATTTTGATGATTGAAAAAAAATATATCCTGAATTTAAAAACCGCCCTGCTCCTACAGGGCGTTTTTGTCATATCGCTTTTTTTAATAGGATGTGAAAAACCAATCCAGCCGGTACAGCTCACCGGAAATACCATGGGTACTGCATACTCAATCCGGTATTTTGAGAATAACAGGGTCCGTATTGGCCAAAAGCAGATTCAAATCGGCATTGATTCGCTCTTAGCAGAAATAAACCGGCAAATGTCCACGTTTGATCCTGAGAGCGAAATCAGCAGATTCAATGCTTGGCAGGGAAAGGGACATTTCAATATTTCTAATCATTTTCGAAATGTGGCAGAACGAAGTCTGGCATGGCAAAAAGTTACGAACGGAGCCTTTGATGTTACTGTGCTACCGCTGGTAGAATTGTGGGGATTTGGCCCGGGAAGATGGAAAACCACTGAAGGATGGGAGCCGCCGAAGTCTTCGGAAATTGAATCAATGCTGGCGCATGGCGGTTCAGGAAATATATCACTTTCAACACAGGGATTATCCAAAAATTCTGCAGAAAACAAACTCGACCTGAGTGCAATTGCGAAAGGGTATGCTGTTGACCAAACAGGCGAATTCCTGAAGAAGCATCATATCGCTGATTTTTTGATCGAGATTGGAGGAGAGATGAAAGCCCGAGGAAACAAACCAGATGGTAACCATTGGAAAATCGGGATTGATAATCCAGCAACAGGGACAGGAAAAAGAGAAATTTTAGATGAAAAGGTGCAATTATTCAATAATGCATTAGCTACTTCAGGGAATTATCGAAATTTTTATACGTACAATGGGGAAAACTACTCCCATTTGATTGATCCACGCAGCGGATACCCCGTGAAAAATCGTATTGCTTCGGTTAGCGTAATCACCAAAAACTGCATGGATGCAGATGCACTTGCAACAGCGCTAGTCGTTCTGGGTTATGAAGAAGGAAGAGCGTTTATTGAATCTTTAAGCGGATATGAGGCAATTTGGGTATTGAAAAATGAGGAGAGGTTTGAGTCACGTGTTTCGGAAGGATTAAAACTTGAGTCGGAAAATATTTATGCGGCAGGAAGTTCAGATTGACTGGATTCGCATTTTTCGGTATCGCCGCCGCAAGTCGGGCAGTCCATTTCCATTCCGTCAATGACAATCTTGCCTTTTTCACCTCCGCATGAACCCTGCAAAGGTTTATTGTTCAAAATCAGGCCTGCCGCCATACCGAGCAATGCCACTCCGATAACAATGATTCCCAATAAAATATCCATGACGGAGTATACGAAAAAAATTTGGTCCCCTGCCATAAATGGCTATCCCTTTACATGTTAAGCCGTTAATTTTATTTCTTTTCCTGAATCAAATAGAATGAAAATGCATTCCAAAATTCCTTTATCATCAAGGCTGCGCTCTTCGATAATTCTCGGCGTCCTCTCGGGGAACCTGTGCGCGGCCGGAGGAGAATCCGCACCGCATTTGGACGGTTCCCTGTTGTCTATTTTTTGGGTGGTTCCGTTTGCAGGTATTCTATTGTCGATTGCATTATTTCCGCTGATTGCACCAAGATTTTGGCATCGGAACTATGGGAAAATTTCCTTTTTATGGGCTTCCGGTTTATTGCTCGGAATGGTGTTCTCAAAACAAATCGGCCTGCAAATTGCAGTTTATGAGCTGCTGCATGTCGGACTGCTGGAGTACATCCCGTTTATCCTGCTTCTATTGGCGCTGTTCACGGTTTCGGGAGGCATCTATTTATCGGGAACTTTGCTAGGTACGCCCGTTGTAAATACGGGAATTATTCTTATTGGAACGGCTCTCGCCAGCTGGATGGGAACAACGGGAGCGGCAATCCTCTTAATCCGCCCATTGATGCGGGCAAATAAGAAGAGGTCCTATAAGGTTCATACCATTGTATTCTTCATTTTTCTGGTAGCTAATATTGGGGGATCACTAACGCCGCTCGGTGATCCGCCGCTCTTTTTAGGATTTCTGGAAGGTGTTGATTTCTTTTGGACAACGAAAGCCATGTTTTTGCCGATGCTGTTTATGGCAGGAACACTTTTGGTAATCTATTACGGACTTGATTCATTTTACTATGCAAAGGAGCCTGTCCCGCTCAAAAAAGATCCGGAAGAGTCGGAAAAGCTGAAAATATCAGGCGGAATAAATTTCCTTCTGCTTGCTGGAATTCTGGGATCTGTTATTCTCAGCGGATTTTGGGATCCTCATTTCGAATTCACTGTTGGAGGCGTACATATGAAACTCCAAAACATGGTTCGGGACATTCTACTGCTGACTATAACAGTAGTCAGTTTAAAGATCACTCCGCAAACCATTCGTGAAGCGAACGAATTTACATGGGAGCCGATCCGAGAGGTTGCCAAACTGTTTGCCGGGATTTTTACTACGATCATACCGGCCATTGCGATCCTGAAAGCGGGAGAAAACGGATCACTGGCATTTTTAATTCAAACTCTTTCCAATGAGAATGGCCCTGTGAATATGATGTATTTCTGGCTGACGGGAATTTTATCCAGTTTTCTTGATAATGCACCGACATATCTGGTCTTTTTCAATTCAACGGGGCAGAGCGCTTCAGAGCTGATGACCACATTTCATAACACTCTCATGGCCATTTCAGCAGGAGCGGTTTTTATGGGCGCAAATACATATATCGGGAATGCGCCGAACTTTATGGTAAAATCTATCGCAGAGTCGGGAGGCATCCGCATGCCGAGTTTCTTCGGATACTTTTTTCGTTATGCTGTTGTATTTCTATTCCCGCTCTATATTATATGGAGTGTAATTTTTCTGTGATGCGCATTTCCAAGGTAACCACAAAAACCGGAGACAAGGGGTCCACCGGATTGGCCGATGGAACCCGGGTTTCAAAAGCCGACCCGCGAATTTGCGCCATTGGCGATGTGGATGAATTGAATGCATTTATCGGCAATGCCAAATCTTCTTTGACTGAGTCTGAATGGGAAAAGGAATTAACAGAAATTCAAAATGATCTCTTAAATCTAGGCGGCGATTTATCCATGCCGGAAAGCCCGGATTCGCTCATTACAAAAGATAGAATTGACAATTTGGAAAATTCTACGGAAAACCTGAATGCAGCACTTGAGCCTCTTAAGGAATTTATTCTCCCGGAGGGAAATGAGTTCACAACTCGGGTTCATATGGCTCGGGCTGTGTGCCGGCGTGCTGAAAGAACCGTATTGAAGGCAACGGGTCAAATTGAACCAAACTTGTGCGCAGTGTATCTTAACAGATTGTCAGATTATTTATTTGTGCTGGCGAGAGCGTCAAATGTATCAGACGGAGGCGCGGAACGTCAATGGAAGAAACAAACGTGAAATCAAAAAGGAATTCGCTGCAAAACAGGGTAAATTTCTTAATTGACCGCCAAAACCCATGATTAACTGGACAGAAATCGACAATAAAATAACCAATGCGAATCGAATCGTAATTACAACCCATATCCATCCGGACGGGGACGGACTGGGCTCTTCAGTTACGATGATCCACCATTTACTGGAAGCCGGAAAAGACTGCAGGATTTACATTGCATCGGAGCTTCCTTCGGAATATACCTTTCTCAATAAAGGAGGACATATTTACCGCTATGAGTCATCAACCGATGAAGCTTGGATCAGCAAAGCGGACTTAGCGTTAATTTTTGATGTTGGTGACTATATGAGAATGAAATTGGTCGGCGATGTTTTAACCGAAAACGAAATCCCCATGATAAATATTGACCATCATCCAATACAGAATGAATCTCCCTTTTTGATTGATGCTGTGGAAACTTCCGTTGCTGCGACGGGAGAATTGGTGTATGATTATTTACAATCGGTACGCAGCGCACCGCTATCAGTAGAAATGTGGGAAGGGCTCTACACTTCTGTATTGACGGATACCGGTTCGTTTGCCTATTCAAATACGACGGTTATGTGCCACAAAATCGCCATTGAAGCGATACGGGCCGGAATAAATACCGCAAAAATTCATCAGGA
>JASLML010000005.1 GCA_030746535.1 Fidelibacterota bacterium | reverse complement strand
GTGCGAGTCTGGAACCAATATAACCTGCACCGCCTGCTACAAAAATTTTCATGATTTTGATTCCTTATTTTTCACAGAATTGAATTTGTCCAGATTTAATGATGTATCGTATGGTACATTAAAGGAAACTTCATCCCGCAGTAAATCTTCGACATCCGTTTTCCCCAATTTTACAGCAAGTTCTTTGACGGTTTTCCTTTCCGTCCCAACATGAATAACGCCTGAAATCGTCTCATTCAGTGCAACATCTAAAATCATTGAGGCAATAACATCCACAGAATCTCTGGAAGTATATTGATCTGCAAATGCTTTTTCATACGGAAATACCGGTTCACAGAATGATGTGCGGACAATTAAAGATTTTTCATACATCTTAACAGCGCATTCCCCGCCGAGCTTTGACCAAGCATATAAATTTTGGGGATTCAAATTGTCTCCTTCTGAATAATTTCCAGTATCGCCTTTAAAAACATAATCGGTTGAAAGATAGACGACTCTTAAATCGTGCTTATGGCAAACTCTTACAACATTTGCCGTCCCGATGATGTTGGCGGACATGGCTTTCATCGGTTCCTGTTCCGCTTTTGGAGGTGATGTGTATGCGGCGGCATGAATGAGCGCAGACACATCATTCTTGGATATCCATGCGTCCATTGCCTCAAAATTTTCTATATCAAACTCATCATGGCTTGGTGCTAAAATATCCGGAAGACGCTTTTGAATTTCTTTGCCGAGAAGCCCGCTTCCTCCGGTTAAGATTACATGTTTAGAGTCTATTGCCATATATCGCTGAAAGTTAATTTATGACGCAAAAAATAATCAATCGCTATACTTCGATGGAACATCAAATGATCCAAAGCATTGTCGTCTACCTTTCTCATTGATTGAATTTTTTTCCTCTTTTTTCTCATCATCGGTAATTGTTTTATGAGCCATTTATGGCCTTCCAGCACTGCAGTGATTTTTTCTTTATCAAAGGTGAGGGCAGCTTTAATTACCACCAAATAATCTAATAAAATCCTGATCGGCAACACGGTTGCGAGCCGTTTCCTGGAATAATTTTTAATCATCATGAATACACTGTTTCGATGGTTCCAGTACACTTTCATAAAACTGTCCGGTTTAATGGTTCCGCCTGCATAATGGTAGATCAGGGAATCTGTTCGCACTCTCAACCGGTATCCCATGAGAAGCATCCGCCAGCATAAATCGATTTCCTCCATATGATGAACAAAATCGTCATCCAATCCGCCGGTTTCATCCAGCACGCTTTTCCGAATGGCTATGGATGCGCCGGAAGCCCAGAATAAATCCTTGTTGTCATCATACTGGCCGGTGTCTTTTTCGATGGTGTAAAACAGCCTTCCCCTGAGAAATGGGAATCCGTAGATATCCATAAATCCGCCGGAAGCTCCGGCATATTCAAATTCATCCCTGTTGATCATGTGCCGGATTTTCGGCTGCACGGCGGCAATTGATTCATCTGACTGAAATTCTTCCATGATCGGCTCAAGCCACCCGGGTGTTACTTCCACATCGTTATTCAATAAAAGCACAAACTCGCTGTCGGCATGTTTAATTCCAAGATTGTTACCGGCGCTGTACCCGATATTACCTCCGGCCTCGATAATTTTCACTTCCGGATAGCGTTTGTTTACGTATGCAACACTCTCATCTTCCGATGCATTATCGACCATTATCAACTCCACATTCGGATAAGTGGTCATTCGTAGCGAATCAAAACATGTTTTCAGAAAACGCAGCCCGTTGTAATTCAGAACAATGATTGAAATTTTAGATTGATTTCCCATAAAGAATACAGCAGAAAAGTCTGCCGCAGAAAAGAGTTATCCTTTTTCGATTTGTGTGCGAATTTCCTCAAGCAATGATTTTGCTGATGCATCCTGCGGATATTCACGCAACCAATCCTCAAGCACTTCGGACGCTTGATTGTATTTCTCAGATTCCTGATAGGATTTGGCAAGAAAATTCACGATTGTGGGATAAAAGTTATGCCAGTTTTTCCATTTCCTGCCTAATCCTTTGTCTGTTGTATGCCCTCTAGAGCGCAGGGCCCGTAGATCCTGGTATAGCGCCGAAAACACTTCGCTGCTTTTATCATAGTTTTTCAATACACTCATATAGGTTCGCCCATATTCAATCCTGTCTTCCAGCGTGGTGTCATCTCGATATAGTAAAATCGATAATATAGAATCGAGCTGTGCCGTTTCTCCTACTTCTCCGAGAATTCGTGCCATTTGATAATGCAGTTCCTTGGATTCCATCGGAACAGTGTTTTCCGGAATATTTTCGCTCATTTCGTTGATGATTTCTGCAACCTTCCGCCTTGCTGGCTCTCCGGTTTTGTCATCGAGTCTTCTCGCTTTTAAATAATGATGGGCTGCTAGCTGCATATAAGCGCTTCTGTAATTTTGCATCAGGCGGATGACCTGCTTATTATAGTAGATATCCTCGTTTCCCATATTCCTAAACAGATAGGAATTGCTTGGGCCTCTCGACCAAATTCCTCCTTCAGAATCCTGCCAAAATCTGTTTGAAAATCCTCCGTCCCAAACCTCTCTTGAAACGTCTGACACAAGCAGCTCTTCCATGCGTTCCGCATTGATGGGATCCTGCGGATAATTGACTTCGTGGCTTTGAACTCTGTATACGAGACCTTCCATTTCCAGGAATTTTTCTAGGCCGACCCGATTGCTAGCGGGAACAGTTACTGCAAAATAAACCGGATATTGCCATTTAGAATCATTCAGGATCCTGAGTATCATTAAATCCTGGACCCTGAGGGCGATGTTGGCATATGTAGGCTTTACTTCCCATTCAATGTAACCCAATTCATTTTGCGGGTCATTTAGTACGCTAATCCTTATATTTTTCTTCTCCCATCTCGTCAACCCTGATGATATATCTGCAATTTGTTGATCAGAAATATTCACAAAACGGTCCAATTCCCTTTCTTGGCCGTCAATCATTGTTACTCTGCGCAAATCTCTCAACTGCTTTATATACCAAGACGTATTAAGCAGGCTGAGATTGGCAACAGTTACATCGGTTCTCACTTTCTCAACTTCCTGCAAATACCAAAGCGGAAATGTATCGTTATCACCGTTGGTAAAGAGAATTCCGTTCGGCTCACAGGACTGAAGAAGATTGTAGGAATAATCCCACGCTACATAATTGCCAGCTCTGTTGTGACTGTGGTAATTCGCATTGGTCATGACACCCGGCATAAGAAATAATAGTGCAGCAAGTGCTCCTGCGGAAAGGCGGAAGGAAATATCACGATTTTTTATCTTTTTTTCGATCAATTCTGACAATGCGGCAACCCCTGCACCAATCCATATTGAAAAAGCAAGAAAACTGCCTACATAGGAATAATCACGTTCTCTGGGCTGGGGATTATCCTGATTGATGTACAGAATGATTGCAAGGCCCGTCATCAAAAATAACGTGAGTACCGTAAATGCCCGCTCAGGATCGCGCTTGAATTGGTGAATCATGCCCCATAAGCCGAAGATTAGCGCAAATGGAACACCGAATTGAAGCCAGTCCACTCCGTCTTCACGCGACTTTGCCCCGATTTCGCTGACACGACCCCCGTCACCATCATTGGGGCCCCTGCCCGCAAACTGCCATAGGAAGTAGCGCCAGTACATTTTATTGACCTGATAGCTCCAGAAATACTCCCATTGCCTTCCTAAATCATGAAATTTGTATTTGCGTTCCTGCCTTGATGAAAATTCACGGCGTATCGGTCTGTTTCTATTATCTCTGACAATCACCTCAGGTGTGCCCACAATTTCGTTTTTCGGTTTCATTTTCGGGTAGCGCCTCGGAAACTGGTAAAATGCTCCGTATTGTTCCCGCTCCAGATAGGCAATTGCTCGTTCAACTGTTTCCGGATTGTTTTCATCAATATTTGGATTTTGTCCTGACCGGATGAAAATCATTATGTAGCTCGAGTAGCCAATCAAAATAAGGAATGCAGATGATAAGCAAAGCGAGAGAAGCTGATGCTTTTTTAAAACCGACCAAATCATAACTCCCGTAAATACGATGAATGCTGCAGCCAAGCCAAATAATCCAATAACGCTTGCTAGCTGCGGAAGTCCTTTGATAATTCCATTGTGAATTACAACAAAGATTGCACCAGTTATGCCGATCATAATAAAAAAGGTCTTCCACTGAAAGGTCATTTTTCGATAATAAAAAATGAGACTGATGAACGGCAATGCCAGAAGATTCAATAAATGGATTCCGGTTGCCATGCCAATCATATACGCAATAATCAAAATGTACCGCTCATGCCCGGATTCGTCCGCGCGCTCTGCCCAATGCAGAATCAGCCAAACAACAATAGCCGTAAAAAATGTGCTGAGCGAATACACCTCAGCTTCAACCGCGTTGAACCAGTGGCTGTCGGTCACCGCGAATGTTAGCGCACCTACAAATGCGCTTCCGAACACAACCAGCGCATCCATCTTATTGTTTACTTCGCCCCTCCAATGGGTAATGAATTTTACGGTGATCAAATACAGCAGCATTACAGCTAATGCGCTCATTACCGGCGACATAAGATTCATCCTATAGGCAATATCAGCGTTAAAAGGAATCATCGTAAATATTCTGCCTAAAAGGAGGAACATCGGGCTTCCCGGCGGATGCGGTACACCCATCGTATATGATGTAGCAATGAATTCGCCGCAGTCCCAATAACTAACCGTCGGCGCCATTGTCATAAAGTATACAGCGAATGACAATCCAAGGGTGAGGACAGCGATCAGCCTGTTGAGTTTACCGTAGGCAGAGGAAATCACTTTTCGGGCTTTTCTTCCTTTTCAGGATTTTCATCTTTTGCCTTTTCTTCAGCGTCCGCGCCGGATTCATCTTCCATTTCTTCTGATGGTTCTGGCGCATCAGTTTCATCCTTTGAATTCTCTTTTTTATTTTTTTCTTCGATGAAATTGAGCTTCAATTCGCTGACGCTGTGCGCGAGAAATTGTGTTTCCCACTCGGATAAATTGCCTTCCATTTTGGTCTGCATCATATCAAGTAAATCAATATAAAAGCTCGCCTGTTCCAGATTCCGTTCCAATTCTTCGGATACGGGATTTTTGATCTTACCCATTGAAACCCATGCACTTTGAGTAAAGGTGCTTACTAAATGCACAAATAACGGGTCTTGTGTGTTATTTTCAGTCGTTGTCATTCTAAATCCATTGCTAGTGTGGGAAATGCTCTTTTAGAGCCTGGGAAAGTATTGAATTTCTGCTTTAGAGCGAAAAAATTTTTTTAGAATTATTCTCAAACGTTTTAGCTATATACGCCTGTGTTTTTTGCAGAGTTCCCAAAGCATCATTATGAGATTCCAGCACTGTCTCGGTACGCGGCGTATTCCTGATCAAATCTCTGTTTGATGAAAGAATGGTCTTTATCTGTTAGTCCAGGATCTTTTTCAACCAAAGCAAATGCCGCTTTTCTGGCTTTCTTAACGATGTTGCCGTCAGTCATAAGGTCAGCGATCCGATAGCGGATAAATCCGCTTTGTTTCTCTCCGAAAAATTCTCCCGGACCGCGCATCTTTAAATCTTCGTCAGAAATTTCAAATCCGTCATTAGTTCTTTCCATCACTTCCAGCCGATACTTTCCTCTTTCCGTTGCTTTTCTTTCAACAAGAATGCAGTAACTTTTTTCTGTGCCTCTGCCAACCCTTCCCCGCAACTGATGAAGCTGCGTGAGGCCAAATCTGTCCGCATGCTCGACGATCATAATTGTAGCTTTCGGCACATCAATTCCGACTTCTATCACTGTAGTGGATACGAGAACGTCAATGTCGCCGTTTTCAAAATTAGCCATGATCTCATCTTTTTTGTCCTGCTTCATTCGTCCGTGGATTAATCCAACCTGCAGGGATGAAAAAACATCCTTGGATAATCGAGCGTGTTCTTCCACGGCAGCGGCAAGATCGGATTTTTCGGATTCTTCCACCAATGGAAACACAACCATGCACTGCCGGCCTTTTTGCACTTCATCCCTTACGAATGCATAAACTTTTTCAAGCCGATCCGGCAGAACCGATTTGGTGACAACCGGAATTCGGTGTTTCGGCATTTCGTCAATGATGGATAGATCCATATCACCCAAATAAGTTATGGCAAGTGTCCTTGGAATCGGTGTAGCTGTCATCGCAAGTAAATGCGGATTCCATCCTTTTTCGACCAATGATCCCCGCTGATTCACGCCAAACCGATGCTGCTCGTCCACAACGATAAATCCAAGATTTTCGAATTTGACGTCCTTTTG
Organism: Fidelibacterota bacterium; assembly: GCA_030746535.1. Classification (GTDB taxonomy): domain Bacteria; phylum Fidelibacterota; class Marinisomatia; order Marinisomatales; family TCS55; genus JAAZYX01. Next base: position 49,530 of record JASLML010000005.1, on the reverse strand, counting down.
GATGACTGCATGTGTTCCGATCAATATATCAATATCACCGGATCGGGTTTTTTCCAAAATTGATCTTCTTTCAGCCGATTTCATTTTCCCTGTTAAAAGAGCAATGGAAATATCATAATCTTTCAAGAATTTTTTAAACGTGCGGAAATGCTGCTGTGCCAAAATTTCTGTCGGTGCCATCACAGCTGCCTGCATTCCGTTATCCAGAGCCCTCACTGCCGAAAGAACAGCTATAATCGTTTTTCCGGATCCGACATCTCCCTGCAGCAAGCGATTCATCGGAGTCGGATGTTTCATGTCTTCCGATATTTCACCGTACACGCGATTTTGCGCTTTCGTCAATTCAAAATGCAAATTTTCGATGATCTGATTGGCTCGAACGCTTTCATCCTCCAAAGCTTTTGTTCCGGACCGCTGAATGGAATCTTTCTTTAATGCCATCAATAACTGGAGAAAAAAGTGTTCGTCAAATTTCAGGCGTTTTATAGACTGCTTCAGTAATTCCGGCTGGTCCGCGAAATGGATTTGCCGAATTGCATCATTGAGCGGAATAAGATTTTCTTGGGAAAGCAATGTGTCCGAAAAATGATCCTGTACGTCCGGCAGCGACTCCAGCATATTCCGGACGATGCGGCGAAATCCGCGGCCGTCTAACCCAACCTGCTTCAGCTCACCTGTGGACGGATAGATCGGCACCACCGATCCCGAATGCAATGGATCATCGCCTTCCGCTAACCGGTCGTATTCTGGATGAACCATTTGCTTTCCCTGATAAGATTCCACTTTTCCATGTACTGCGAGTCGATCTCCGACTTTTAGCGATTTTGCAACATATTCCACTCCGTTGAACCAAACCAGCTTCAGCAGTTGGCTGTTATCTGAAACCGTGGCCTCAAACATTTTCCCTCGCCTTGTACGCCGTTCACCGCATACCATTACATCCGCGACAACAGTTGCCCACGTTGATTCTCTTAAATCTTTAATTTGGGTAATTCCCGTCCGATCTAAATGGCGGCGGGGGAAGTAATACAATAAATCCTTAATAGTTGCTATCCCGGCATTCTCCAAAGCGGAACCGCGCGAAGGGCCGACACCCTTAAGGAATTGAATAGAAGTGCTGAATTCAAGGCCGTTTTCGGCCACAGCTACTTATTTCCACTCCTTTCGGTAGGTGTAAGTAAGCGTTTTGTTAGTGCCGGCTTTTATATTGAGAGGAAAATGAATTGTGGAAGCATCTTTTTTGGTAAAATTATCCGAAGCATCCTTCACCACCCAGTCGCCTCTGATATGCTCCACCACCCTCACATCAATATCATTTTCGCGTGTATTTTTGATGATTATTTCAATCGAAGCTTCTTCGCTTTTTTGCTGGCGGTCGAAATTCAGTACGGTACGCTTTCCAATAACATCGAATGCGCGGCCTGCCTTTACCAGCGCTGTTTCGCCTTTTGGTATCTGCCGCAAAAAGTCTTCACCGGCAAATTCCAATGAAGTGCCGTTCTCGTAATACAGATTCACTTTCCCCTGCGGCAGCGGAATATTCAAATTATTGTCTTCTGTATTATCGAACGCGATTTCTACCTTCAGCGGCTCTTCTTTTTTCGACCGCTCAGAATTTTCAAAGACATAGGTTTTCTCAAATGCCACGGATCTCGGTTCGTACAGCCTTACAGTAATTTTTTCTCCTCGGATAAAATCCGATCTTTCTTTCATCGGACGGAAAATATGAAAATCTCCCAACGTTTCTTCCGATGGTAAATCTGGTGCTGCCTCGAATGCCGCGGCTCTGCCGGAATGGGTTCGCTGAGGACGCATTCCGCTGCCGGAAGAAGGTCTACCCAGATTCCCTTCCACCAACTGAAGTGTTGCATTGATAAAATCCATCCTGCTCTGATTCGTTACATTTGCCTCTGAAATAAATTCGGCGGACTGTTTGTTGTCATTCAGAACCAATCTGTAATGTGCATCCCAGTCAAATCCGTACGATAAATACGCTAGATTTCCGCTCGTAAAGGAAGCATTTCCCATATCCACATCCCATTCGATGAGCGGATATATGCGCGGATTTTTTATCTGATTCCGATGAGAAATAAATGCAATATCATTTATGGTAATAACATCGCGCCTCGTTTGCAGTGTGGCCGAATTCGGATGGTAATCCAATAGCTTTCCTGAATATTCATCGCCGTCTTCGATACCAACCGTCACTTCCGCACCAAGCATTCGAGCGAAATACGCATTCCCGGAAAACAGTTTTCCGTAATATCGCTGACCAAGAATATTTCCGTGGTCCAGCGTTAAGAATGGAGAATCGTCCACCAATCCTTCCGGCAGCGCCTGATATCGGAGGGTTTGGCTTCCGGATGTTGGAGTCACCGTCCAAAATACCGGCTGTTTTACCAACGCATATCCATCCTTGTAAATGGTCATTACTGCATTGTCGGCTTTACCGATTAGCAAGCACATAAAAAATGTGAGGTATAATCTTTTCATGATAACATCTCAAGGTTTGAGTTAATACGTTCAAGTTCTGCTTCCATGTCGGCCAGTTTTTCTTTTTCATTCTGAACAACATCTTCCGGAGCTCTTGATAAAAAATTATCGTTACTTAATTTTTTTTGAATCTGGATAATGAAGCCATCCAGTTCCGTTTGTCTTTTGGTAAGGCGCGCACGCTCTATGTCGAGATCAATCAATCCTTCCAGCGGAACGAAAATTTCCATCTGCCGAATTACGGCCGTTGCGGAATGATCGGGTTTTTTGATGGATTTGCCTAACGTCATATCCTCCACCTTTGCCAGAGATTTTACGATGGATTCGTACTCCTTTAAAACACTAGCTGAACCATTGGGTGACCGGACAAGCACATTGGCTTTACTCGCCGGTGGTACATTCATCCTGCTGCGGATTGTTCTAACCGCGGAAATAACTTCTTTCAAAATTTCCATGGATGCAATCTCATCCATTTTTTCAGTCAATTCTGTTTTAGATGGCCATGATGAAACGATCAAGTCCGTTTCATCGTCTGATTTAAAACTGGCCCACAATTCTTCCGTGATGAATGGTGCGTATGCATGGAGCAGTTTGAAAATATTTTTCAGCACCTTTACTGCTACGGCACGTGCCGCTTCAGCTTTTGCTTCATCGCCGGACTGAAACCGGGTTTTAGCGATTTCTACGTACCAGTCACAGTAATCACTCCACGTGAATTCGTACAGCGTTTTGGCCGCTTCGTTGAAATGAAATTTATCCATCCTCCGTTCAAACTGATCGATGGTTTGATTCAGCCGGAAAAGGATCCATCGCTCCGGCAAGTCCAGAGATTCGGTATCTATCTCATCCAAGGGCAGTTCACCGTCCTTCAAGTTCATTTGGACAAACCTCGCAGCATTCCAGAGCTTATTCATAAAATTCCGTCCGACCTCCAGCCGGGATTCCGAAAACAAAACATCCAATCCCTGCGGCGCCATAAGCATAATTCCAAACCTGACGGCATCGGTTCCGTACTTTTCGAAAAGGTCAAACGGATCAGGTGAATTCCCCAGAGATTTGCTGAATTTTTGTCCCTTTTCATCGCGAAGAATGCTTGTGAAATACACATCAGAGAACGGAATATCGCCGCAAAATTCCTGTCCGGCCATGATCATCCGCGCTACCCAAAAGAAAATGATATCCGGGCCGGTAACGAGCACATTAGTCGGATAAAACTTTTTCAATTCATCGGAATCATTTGGCCAATCATGAACTCCAAACGGCCACAGCCAAGAAGATGCCCACGTATCAAGTACATCCGGATCCTGAACCATATCTTTCGAACCGCAAACTGAACATGCTTCCGGCTGAGCAATGGACACTACCGGTTCTCTGCATTCCATTTTGCACTGATCCTTATCCATTCCTCGGCAATACCATACGGGAATTCTGTGTCCCCAAATCAGCTGACGGCTGATACACCAATCTTTGATATTTTCCATCCAATGATCGTACGTCTTTGTCCAATGATCGGGATGAAATGCGATTTTACCTGATTTTACCGCTTCAATCGCCGGGGAAGCCAAATCCTTCATTTTGACAAACCATTGGTCCGATAGATAATATTCGATCGGCACGTTCCCGCGCTCGGAATAACCAACCTTATGCAGATAGTCTTCCGTCTTTTCCAGAAATCCCTGCTTTCCCAAATCTGACAAAACCGCTTTTCGCGCGTCTTCTCTGGACAAACCGCGGTACGGTTCCGGCGCATTGTCATTCAGGGAAGCGTCAGCATTCATAATACTGATGAATTCCAATTCATGGTTTTCTCCCATGATAAAATCATTCGGGTCATGCGCTGGCGTTACTTTTACACAGCCCGTGCCGAATTCCATATCCACGTACTCGTCTGTTATAATCGGAATTTTCCTGTCTGCCAGAGGCAGCAGTACAAATTTCCCGTGTAATTGCTTATACCGTTTATCATCCGGGTGGACCGCAACAGCGGTATCTCCCAGCATCGTTTCCGGACGGGTTGTTGCAACAATAACGTGCTCACCTGAACCTTCAACCGGATAGCGAAAATGCCAAAGCTTTCCATTGATTTCTTTATGGTTTACTTCTTCATCACTAATGGCAGACTGAGAAGCCGGGCACCAGTTCACCAATCGATGACCGCGATAAATAAAGCCTTTTTCATGCAGCTTAATGAACGCTTCCAGAACAGCATGTGAATAACCTTCATCCATAGTGAACCGTTCACGTTCCCAGTCGCAGGAACAGCCGAGTTTCTTAAGCTGACGAATGATGATTCCACCGTATTCATTTTTCCAGGCCCATGCATGTTTCAGAAATTCCTCACGTGATATTTCATTTTTCGATATATCGTCTTTTTCAAGCTTAGCGGTCACCTTTCCTTCCGTGGCAATGGAAGCGTGGTCCGTGCCGGGGATCCAGCAGGCGTTTTTTCCTTCCATACGCGCTTTGCGAATCAGGATATCCTGAATCGTATTATTCAGCACGTGCCCCATGGTAAGAACGCCGGTCACATTCGGCGGCGGAATGACGATGGTGTACGGAGGTTTTTCGGAATTAGCATCAGCGTGGAAATAGCCGGCATTCAGCCAGTGCTGATACCACTTGTCCTCAACTGATTCCCAAGAGTATTGTTTTGAAAGCTTGGAATCAGTCACGGTATGCGGAAGAAGTCGTCACCGTTCCAGAATGAGACTGAAAGCGGTGGTCAGTTTGAGAACGTTTTGATTTGCCTTAACAAGATTTCTGGAAAGTGTGCCGCCGAGATTTTTCATGATCCTGTATCCAATCTTCGGATTTGCCTCACAAATTTCAAAAAGGTCGTTTTTCATAATTTGGGCAAGGCGGCAGTCAGAAAGCGCCTTTACATTGGCCGTACGCCGGTCACCTTCGTGGAAGAGCGACATTTCCCCAAACAGAGGTTTCAAATCACTCGATAATTTAATGATCGATTTTTCCCGATTATCCGAATCGCTTTTGTTCATGGAAAGTGTCAACGCCTGATTGATCTCCACTTCCCCGGACTGCAGCAGATAAATGCTGTCACCGACTTCACCTTCGCGGATGACCTGGCCTCCTGTCGGCACTTCCACAAATTTTATCACTGAGTTGAACGTATCCATTTCATCCTGGCTCAATCCTTCAAAAATGCTGAAATCTTTTAATTCATTTGCGTTCATATTCACCTCACGGAATCACGATAGCGCGTTCATTTTCTTTGATCAGGTATTCCTGCCTCGGGTTAATGACCACATTGATTTTACTTTCTTCCTGAAGGGAAATACCGCCTTCCTTTAATTTTCGTTCGATAAATGCATCAAGCGAAGATGAGTCCGATGACAAAATTGCACCTATCCCCAAATTTTCCTCTTCCGAAAATAGGCCCACTAAAATGGTTCCGGATTCCTCACGAAGATGCGAAAACAGGCTTTGGTACGATTTCCCGACATAATCGACCGGTATATCAATGCGCTTAAATCGGGAAGAAGACCGGCTGTCCATGAGTTTTTTCACTGTTTGCGGCACTCCCGGATCCATCACATGGGATGCCAGCATAAAGGCGCCAAAATCATCGCTGATAACAATTTCATCCGCATTTGCACGCTGGATATGCGTCAGGTTGTCCCGGTCAACTAGATAAGCAACAACGCGAATATTAGGTTCGATGCTTTTAATGGTAAGCGTCGCAAAAATGGTTTTTTCATCCGGACTGCCAAGTGATGCTTCCACAGCGTGAGGAATAATAATGACTGTATGTGATTCCTTTAAATTTGCTCTCTCAAGAATTTGCTCCTGCGTGAAATCGCCTGAAACAAAAAACAGATTCAGCCGCGGATATTTATTTTTGATTGTATTGACTTCATCTTCATTGAGGTCGTTAATCATCACCACTTCATTTTTCTTTTTGCCTGATAAGTTGCTGATTGAATCCATGATGCGGTCCGCATTCTGATTCCATCCGCAGAGAATGATATGATCTTTAAGGTCAAGTTTTTCCAATCCTTTACCCTCCCGAATTTTTTGAGCGACAAAAATGGAGGAAATTGTCGCAGTTAAGAGTGAGACCAGAGAAATGCCGGCGAACATGATGAGCACCGCAACCAGCCTTCCAGCCGGAGTTTCCGGAGAGAAATCTCCGTAGCCCACGGTTGTCATGGTAACGATTGCCCACCAAAACGGGTTGTTTTCCTGCGTTATATCCCCCGGCTCCAGCAGTTTGACAATAAATCCTCCAATGACCATCACGAAAAGGATTCCACCGAAAACTTGAAAGAAACTGTTGCGAAGCAGGGTTCGAAGCCGACGTCTCATAAGAATAATTTAAGCCGATGAAAGGTAATAGTGCAGTCTGAAACGTCATGTCTTTTCCAAGACTGCTACAGTTTCAATATGAGGTGTATGCGGGAACATATCCACCATCGTCACCTGAGAGAGCGTAAACCCGTTTTCCTGTAAAAAAACAACATCTCGCGCCTGGGTGGATGGATTGCAGGAGACGTAAACAATTCTACGTGCTTCGGAATCCGATACATACTGCAGCGTCTTTCTCCCAACGCCCGCTCTTGGAGGGTCGAGCACAATAATGTCCGGCTTGGGTAAATCTTTTATCCCATCCAATGGACGGTCAAGATTCGCTTTGTGAAAAAATGCATTGCCAATCCCATTGTTCACAGCATTCCGTACGGCATCTTCAATCGCTGAAACGATCCATTCAAATCCGTGTACTTCCTTGGTTTTCTTTGCCAGAAAAAGAGAAATGGAGCCAGTGCCGCAGTAGAGATCATAGACAATTTCTTTTCCTGTGAGTCCGCAGCCGTTCAGCGCTGTTTCGTAGAGTTTTTCTGCCTGTTTCGTATTCGTCTGGAAAAACGAATTTGCTGAAATCTCAAATGTCAAATCACCAAGTTTTTCAGTGATGGACGGAACGCCATATAATAGAATTTCCTTTTCGCCGTAGGCCGTATCGCCTTTCCGTGTGTTTACATTATTCACAATAGATGTGATCTGCGGAAAGGCCTTCGAGAGAGATTCCGCCATGGAATTCAAGAGGTCGGTATTCTCATAACTTGTTACAATATTAACCATAACATTTCCGGTATTTACACCGAAACGAAGAACAAGATGTCTGAGGAAACCAATATGCGTTTTTACGTCATATGGTTTGAGTTCCTGTTCTACCGCCGCACTTCGGACATGGTTCAGGATCTCATTCCCGAGGGGCTGCTGAATATGGCATTCGGAAATATCGAGGATCTTATCGTAACGTCCGGGAATGTGCAGCCCCAGCGCAAAATCTGCGGCAGCGCCTTCCGGTTCATCCGTGAGCACCCAGCGTCTGTTGGAAAAAGAAAATTCCATTTTATTCCGGTAATGATAAGTTTCATCCGCCGGCACAACCGCTTCCAATGCAAAATCTTCTATCCCTGCCTGATGCTGGAAGATGCCTTCCACCTGCGCCTGCTTTTGCCGAAGCTGTTCTTCATATTCAAGGTTTTGGATCGTGCAGCCTCCGCAGTGCGAAAAATGTTTGCAAGGCGCTTCCACAGCATTTTCTGACTCGGATAAAATTTCCAACGGACGTGCTTCGGCGAATCCTTTCCGTTTATTATAGATCAAGGATCGGACTGTTTGCCCGGGAATTGCATTTTTTACAAAAACCACAAAGCCGTTTACTTTTGCGACGCCGCGGCCGCCAAAGGCTAAAGATTCGATCGTCAAATCAAGTTTAGAGCCTTTTGATATAATTTTTTCATTCATATGTAATTCGATCCAATACGATCGGTCCGGGTTGATTAGCAGACTCAGAAATTTCGAAGGCTTTAAGAATTGCGTTCTGCGCTGCTACAGCGTCATCATCTGATTGAGCATGTACCAGGGCCAGCGGTTCTCCTACTTCAATTTTTTCGTTCAATCCCACAACATCCGTAAATCCGACTCTTGAGTCAATTGAATCAGAACTTTTCACCCGTCCGCCGCCAAGTTCAACCACCGCGAGTCCAACTGCACGTGTATTTATTCCGGTAACATATCCGGATTTTGAGGAATTAACCAGTTTTTGCACAGGTGCTTTAGATAGGTGTGACTCGTAATTTTCCAGTAAATTTTTTGGCCCTCCAAACCCAGCCACCATCCGGCTGAAAGTTTCTGCCGCATTTCCGTTTTTCAATACTTCACGTGCTTTTTCAGCGCCATTTTCAGCAGAATCAGCTAAACCGCCAATCACCAGCATTTCCGCAGCCAGGGCAATCACCAATTCATGCAGGCGCTCCTCACGGGAATTTCCGGTTAAATAATCCGCTACTTCCTTCACTTCGAGAGCATTCCCGACTGATTTGCCCAGCGGCTGATTCATGTCCGTTATCAGGGCACTGGTCTTTACATCGAAATTTTGGGCAACGTGAATGATGCTTCCTGCAACTTCCCGGGCAAAATCAAAATCCTTGGCAAAAGCTCCGTTGCCCGTTTTGATATCCATCACCAGCCCATCCAGACCGGCAGCGAGTTTTTTAGATAGAATAGATGCTGTGATCAAGGGCACGGATTCAATGGTTGCAGTTACATCCCGTACGCTATAAAGCAACTTGTCCGCCGGCGCCAAGTCACCCGTCTGACCTATGATTCCACAGCCGACTTTACTGATGGTACTCCTGAACAGGTCAATATCCGGCTGAGTGTTGTATCCCGGGATGGATTCCAATTTATCCAGTGTACCGCCAGAATGCCCGAGGCTGCGTCCGGAAATCATAGGAACATAAAGTCCGCAGGCTGCCACGATAGGCGCAAGCATAAGGCTAACCTTATCGCCTACGCCGCCGGTTGAATGCTTATCAACAACAGGCCCATCCAAGTCCAAGTCATCCCAACCAAGGACAGTTCCAGAATGCATCATTTCTTGGGTTAGGATTATACGCTCTTCCATGGACATTCCCTGGAAATAGACTGCCATGGCAAAAGCCGCAATCTGTCCTTCAGTCAATGATCCGTTTGTAAGTCCCTTTACAAAGAACGCGATCTCTAACTTCGTGAGCGTTTCGTCATCACGCTTTTTTCGAATAATTTCCTGTGGAAGCACGTTACAGCCTTAGGTCGAAAATTCTAAAGTTTAGGATTTATTCCTTTTCAGGAACTCAGTCAACAGAATTTTGAGGTCTTCTGCGCCACTCGCGGCCGTTTCAATTGTCTGTTCATGGCTTAATTCCTCATTGGCCATACCGGCGGCCATATTGGTAATCACTGATAGAGCGGCCACCCTGAGACCAAAATACCTAGCCAGTATCACCTCCGGAACAGTGGACATTCCAACCGCCTGAGCGCCAAGCGTTTTGGCTGTGCGGATTTCGGCCGGCGTTTCGAAATTTGGTCCGCAGTACCAGATGTAAACTCCAGCGTGTAATTTGATCTTATTTTGATTGGCGATTTCCTGGAAAGCTGCTCTAAGGTCAGTGTCATAGGCATCCACCATATTTACAAACCTGGAATTCCCCTGAGCACCAAAAAGTGGAGACGCTCCTGTAAAATTGATATGATCGGTAACCAGCATCACACTCCCCGGTTGCGCTTCAACACTCAGGCTTCCAGCAGCATTGGTCAATATCAAAATTTCACATCCCAGTTCAGCCAATGTCTGAACCGGAACTTTCATCACATTTGCTTTTCCATTTTCATAATAATGTGCGCGCCCCTGCAAAACACAGACGTCCGTTCCGTTCACTCTTCCTAAAATCAGTCGTCCGCCGTGACCTTCGACACCGGTTTCTGGAAAACCATCCAAATCCTGATAAGGAATAACAATGGATTCCTTAATAGAATCCCCAAAAGAGCCTAAGCCGGAACCCAAAATGATGCCGATTATTGGTTTATAATTGGCGCCTTTGTCCCGAATTAACTGTACTGCTTTTTGAATTTCTGTCATTGAAACCTATTCTTCGATCTTTTGTTAAAACCTTTTTTCATATATACATAATCCCATTTACACCTATCGTGGTGTTGTCAGCCAACACGACATTGCTAGATGACTTCGATTAGACGCCGATTGGATGCCAGGTTGTCTTGGTTTCTGTAGTTTTCAATATATGATAGGGTCCTTGGGCCTTTTTATCGGACCAATCCTGATCACGGAAAAAAACCGGACGCTTCACATTCAGGGCGGCATTTGTCTGGACCAGTTCCTGCTGTTCCGGATCACTGCCGCAAAAAACGATTGCATTCACATCCATATGGCTTGAAAAATGTTCGATAAGTTCTGAACGCTGGCCGGTCAATATATTGATCACACCGGCTGGAACATCCGAAGTATGCAGCACTTCAGCGAATGTAATCGAGCACAGCGGGAAAGATTCGGAGGCCAGCGCAACCACTGTGTTTCCACTGGTGATGATCGGTGCGATCACTGAAACCAACCCGAGCAGGGATGAGTCTTCCGGAACTACAGCAGCCACTACACCAGTCGGCTCGGGAACAGAAAAATTATAATACGGCATAGCCACGGGATTTACGCGGCTGAACAACTGCGAATATTTATCCGCCCAGCCGGCATAATAAATCATCCTGTCAATAGAACTATTAATCTCTTTATCAGCTTGTCTTTTGGTGGACCCTTGAAGCCTGAGTTCGGCCATAAATTGATCCCGGCGGCCTTCCAGCATTTCTCCAACTCGGTAGAGAATTTGAGCTCGATTGTAAGCCGTTCTGCCTGACCAATCGCCAAATGCCTTTCGTGCTGCGACGACTGCCTCACGGAAATCCTTTCTAGATCCGCGGCATATATTCACAAGGGTTGTTTCTTTTGCATCCTTCCATTCGATATACCGGCCTGATTCGGTGCGCGGAAATTTTCCGTTAATAAACAGTTTGTAGGTCTTCTGAATGTTTGCCCGACTTGTCATAAAATCTGTTCCGCTTAGTCCAAATCCACGTAAGGCAAAAGACCTTCCAGTCCGCCCTCGCGTCCAAAACCGCTTTCCTTATAGCCGCCGAAGGGTGCGGACGGATCAAATTTATTGAATGTATTGGCCCAGATCACACCCGCACGAATGTCTCTGGATACATTAAATATTTTGGAGCCCTTATCGGTCCAGACTCCACCCGAAAGTCCGTAGGGCGTATTGTTTGCCTTGGCGATGACCTCATCCACAGTGCGAAAGGTTTGAATTGCTAAAACAGGACCGAAAATTTCCTCCTGCACAACGCGGTGAGACTGACTGACATCCGTAAAAAGTGTGGGTGCATACCAATAACCTTTTTCAGGTAGGGAGCAAGATGGCTGAAAGATCTGACCGCCTTCCTTCTGCCCAATATCCACGTACATCTTGATCCGTTCCAGCTGCGTTTTGGAATTGATGGCGCCGATATCTGTATTCTTATCCAAGGGATTTCCAACGATCAGAGTGTCCATCCTGTCCTTCAGTTTTGATATCACATTTTCAGCTACACTTTCCTGGACAAACAATCGCGAACCGGCACAGCACACATGTCCCTGGTTAAAAAAGATTCCGTTCACGATTCCTTCCACAGCCTGGTCGATAGGTGCATCTTCAAAAATGATATTGGCCGCCTTCCCACCCAGTTCAAGGGAATATTTTTTAGGTGTGCCGGCAACCGACTTCATGATCCATTTACCGACTTCGGTGGAACCAGTGAAGGCGATCTTATCAATATCGGGATGTTCCACAAGGGCCCGCCCTGTTTCTCCTCCGCCGTTTATGATATTCACCACTCCCGGTGGCAAATCTGCTTCCTGGATAATTTCAGCCAGTTTCATAGCTGTGAGAGGGGACGATTCGGCTGGTTTAAGCACAACTGTATTCCCGGCAGCCAGGGCAGGGGCAATTTTCCAGGCCGCCATCAGAAGCGGAAAATTCCAAGGAATGATCTGCCCGGCCACGCCCACCGGTTTGGTTTTTCGGCCCGGAAAAGCATAATCCAGCTTATCGGCCCAACCGGCATAATAGAAAAAATGAGCCGCCGATAAGGGTATATCCACATCTCTGGATTCGCGGATCGGTTTGCCGCCATCCATGGATTCGATCACAGCAAATTCGCGTGCTCTTTCCTGAATCTGCCGTGCTATCCTATAAATATATTTCCCGCGTTCAGCCGGGTCTATTTTTGACCATACTTTATCGTATGCCTTGCTGGCAGCCGCTACTGCGTTGGCAATATCTTCCTGTCCCGCTTCCGCAACATCAGCCAGTTTTTCTTCATTAGAAGGGTCGAGAGTTTCAAAATATTTACCGTTTACAGGAGGTTGAAATTTCCCATTGATGAACAAATCATTTTTCTCCGGGAATTCAATATGGTCAGTGCTCTCCGGTGCAGGACTGTACGTCCAGTCCGTCTGAAAATCCAATTCTTTGGATGGTGTGCCTGAGGATTCATTCATGTTAATCGATCGAAAAATAATTATCCGACTGATAAACGCCGGTTGTCTGCTTAACAATTTGCATCAATACATTATTGGCCAGGGAACTGGCTCCAAACCGAAATAAGTCGGGGCTCAGCCAGTCTTGCCCCAAAGTCTCCCGCACCATGACCAAGTATTGAATGGCCTGCTTGGCTACGCTAATGCCGCCGGCAGGCTTCATACCGATCTTTTTCCCGGTTTGTTTATAAAAATCACGGATGGCCTCAAGCATAACAAGGACAACCGTTGGAGTAGCGGCTGGGGATACTTTTCCAGTGGAAGTCTTAATAAAATCTGCGCCTGCATTCATCGCCAAGTCGCTTGCCAGCCGGACGTTGTCCAAGGTAACCAATTCACCTGTTTCAAGGATTACTTTCAGGTGAGCTTTCCCACAGGCATCTTTAACCTGCACAATTTCATCTGCGACCTGATCATATTCCCCGCGCAGGAACTTCCCTCTGGAAATAACCATATCCACTTCATCTGCACCGTCCTCCACTACAGTCCGGACTTCATCAAGTTTGGCGGTCAGGGAGGCCATTCCGCTGGGGAATGCCGTGGCCACAGAAGCAATCTTGATTCCCGTATTTTGCAATGCGCTCTTGGCTACAGTCACCATTGTCGGGTATACGCAGATGGCGGCCACGGATGGCAGGTCTGGGAATTGATCGTGCAAATGGGCGGCCTTGTAAGACAGCTGCTTCACTTTTCCGGGAGAATCCTTGCCTTCTAATGTCGTCAGGTCAATCATGCTCAGGACAGTTTTAAGCGCTTCAACCTTCGACTCTTTTTTAATACTGCGCGAAAACAGCCGGGCCACCCGTTCCTGGGCACCGATCTGATCAATCGGATTGTATTTAATTGTATCGTGAGCTAACATATTTTTCGAATTTACGTAAGTTATACCAAATAGGTTTATTTGGAGACTAATTTCATCAAACCTCAATTTCCACTTTTGAACAGCTTACCGAATATCCCAATCCTCGCTTGACTGTGGGAAAGAACTGGGCGGCGGACATGGTTAGGCACAATTCCATGACTGCTTCTTCTCCATAGATTTCCAACAGAGAGGATCGGGCCTCTTCCAGATTATGTTCCACATTCAGTACCTTGCGGGTGAAATTTACCACTTTCTGCAAATCTGAGGACAGTTGGTTGTATTTTTCTTCCACAACTGTTTTAATAAGTTCTGTGGAAATTCCCGCTTTCCGGGACAGGTTTACCTCGATCTGCACACAGGAACCGCAGTCTGCACTCTTGGCGGCCACCAAACGGCAGACAAAATGGGCTTCTTTGGGTAGTTTACGGCGGTAATCTATCAATCCCTGCAATTTGGAAAACTTTATCAGGGCCGAAACGGAATGCCGGCCAATGTGACGAATATAATCTACAGGTACGCCAAGTTCTTCTTCTGTCTTGTTTAGTCTGTAATTGATAGCTGACTGGAGCATGTTACCTCCATTTAATTATTTTGAATTTTATCCACTAATTCCCTAGCCTCCTCAAATGTCCGACCTTCGGCATAGATTCTCAAGATTGGTTCTGTGTTTGATGTACGCAAATGAATCCAGCGGTCGTCCCAGGTGAATTTCAATCCGTCCTGCCGATCAATGTCAGCATCGAAAAAAATGTCTTCTGCTTTTGAGAATAGTTCATCGGAATCTGTATCGCCGAGTTCAATTCTGTCCTTTACCATTCTGAATTGCGGAAGTTCGGAAAACCACCCGCTTATAGGTTCGGTGGATTGCGCCATGCGGTTTAGTACAAGCGCCGCAGCCGCGAGCGAATCTCTTCCAAAATGATTTTCCGCCAAAATAACGCCGCCGTTCCCTTCGCCGCCTAAAGCTGAACCGGATACTTTCATTTTATTCACAACGTGAATTTCACCGACGGGTGTTCTTTCAACAGCGGCGCCGTAGCGGTGAGCAGCCTTTTCCAGCGCAAGTGTTGTGGATAAATTTGTTACAAGAGTTTCTGTGCTGTTTCCGGCGGACAAAAATCCGTCTGCGGCCATGACCAGTGTATATTCTTCGCTCAGCGGTTCCCCTTTATCCGACACAACGGCAAGGCGGTCTCCGTCCGGATCCAGCGCAAATCCCGCATCAGCATTGTGCTCTATAACCGCAGAACAAAGATCGGTAATATTTTCTGGAAGCGGTTCGGGCGGACGCGGAAAATCAAGATCGGAATCGCAATTCAGCATGATAACATTGCAGCCGAGTGATTCCAATAAATGAGGGATCGCATCTGAACCGGCACCGTTAACTGCATCAACAACAATCGAGAAATTTCTGCTTCGAATCGCTTTTACATCAATACACTTCAGCCCGGCAATGTGAATAATGTGACGCTGAATGGAATTTTGGTCCGGAAGGTGCATTCCGGGGCGATCCGCTGCAATTGGCTCAATGCTGTTGTCAATTTTTTTGAAAAGATCGCTACACAATTCCGGTCCGAAAAAGGTTCCGTCTGATGAAATAAATTTGAGGCCGTTCCATTCGGATGGATTATGGCTCGCTGTAATCACCAATCCGCCGGCGGCATCCGTGGATGAAACCATAAATTGGATTGTCGGTGTCGGTGCAATGTCACATTCAATCACATCCCTTCCTAATTCTAGCAAAGTCCCGATAATTTCATCGGATATGTTTCGGCCGGAACGCCTCGAATCCCGACCGATAAATATAACGCCCGATTCCATCAATTGATGAGCGGCTGCGGCTACGGATCGGATAAATTCAGGTGAAAGGTCAGAATCCGCCAATCCGCGAATTCCAGATATACTTCGTGTCAGCATAGGATTAAAATAAAAAAGGCTCGCAGAATACTACGAGCCTTTTCGGTAAATGGTTTCGTTCGGATTAGCGCCTGTTCAGCCGGTTAATCCGCGCAATGCGCCGAGTGCTCTTTTTACGGATCGCTCTTTTTTCATCGCTGGGTTTGATGTAAAACGCTTTGCGCCTTACTTCGCGGAGTACGCCTGCACGCTCCCATTTTTTCTTAAAACGGCGAAGCGCACGTTCCAGCGGCTCTCCGTCCCGAACTTGAATCTCAACCAATGAATTCACCTCCAGTCATTTGGCTTATCCTAAATACGTTCTGAGTGATTTACTGCGGGACCGATGGCGGAGGCGGCGAATGGCCTTCTCCTTGATCTGCCGAACTCGCTCACGGGTAAGATTGAATTCTTCCCCGATTTCATTGAGTGTGAGCGCATAGTCCCGGTCAATTCCAAAATACATTTTTATTACCTGTTTTTCCCTGTCCTTCAATGTTGCGAGAGACTGCCGAATCTCATCCTTGAGCGATTCGCTCATCAGCGGATCGTCCGGGGGAGTTTCGCCGTCATCTTCGATAACGTCAAGCAGGGAATTTTTTTCACCATCGCGAAACGGTTCGTTCAGTGAATGATGTCTGCGGGAGATCCGCATGGCATCCACAACTTCATCGCTGGTCATTTCGAGCTGGCGGCCGATTTCATTATCTCTCGGTGCACGCTCGACTTCCGCTTCCAGTTTTTCCGCTGTTTTGGTGATCTTTGAAATAGTTCCCACACGGTTCAGCGGCAAACGCACAATGCGGGAATGTTCCGCAAGCGCCTGCAGAATGGACTGACGAATCCACCAAACTGCGTAAGAAATAAATTTAAATCCGCGCGTTTCATCAAACCTGCCGGCTGCTTTGATCAGCCCCAGGTTACCTTCATTGATTAGGTCGGTAAGCGGGAGTCCCTGCCCCTGATAATCTTTTGCTACGGATACCACAAAACGAAGATTGGATTCCACCAATTCTTTAAGTGCGGCGCGGTTATTTTTTTTAATCCGCTGTGCTAAGACAACTTCGCGGTCCGGGTGAAGCGGTTCATATTTTCCAATCTCTTCCAGATATTGGCTGAGACTTCTGTTTGATTCGTTTATTGTTCTTCCGACTTTGGCCATTTTTTCCCCTGTTTTTAGTTCGTTTTGAGCTTAGAAATATACACTAAATAAGTGTACCACTCAAGCAACCGGCTTCACCTTTTTTCAGTCTTTTGAAAGCGCCGCAAACTCCTCAACAGATAGTGTTTCAGGCCGGCGTGTGAAATCGATTTTGTCCTGAAGGATATCAGAAAAACCAAAGCCGTTCAAGGTGTTTTTTAACATTTTTCTCCGCTGCGAAAATGCGGCTTTCACAATCTTTTGAAAGCGCGGAAAATCGGCTTCCGGGACCAGCGGCTCAGGCTTTTTGGAAAGTTCCACAATAGCGGACTGCACTTTCGGCCGGGGGAAAAACACCTTGGGAGAAATGATAAAATGTTTCTTCACGTTCAGGAAAGACTGTACCATGACGGAAATCCTGCTGTACGCTTTTATTCCAGGACGAGCTGCAAGCCTGTCAGCCACTTCTTTTTGAACCATTAAAAAAATTGTGTCCCAGTTTTCACGCTGATCGATCAAATGAAAAATCAGCGGTGAAGTGATGTTGTACGGGATATTGCCGACAATTTTCAATTTGGTGTCATTCACGATGTCTTGAACCGATACATTTATAATATCTGCATGGACAATATTTGCCGATGAAAGCGATGGATCTGCGGATAAGCTCTCAAATAAAAGCGGATCAATTTCCACAGCCGAAAGATACTTTACCTTTGGAAGCAATTCACGGGTAAGTACGCCGTCACCCGGGCCAATTTCTAAAATGGAATCTTCGGGCTGCGGCTGAATGACATTAACAATTTTTCGAATTAGATTTGGATCGGAAAGAAAATTCTGTCCCCACTTTTTACGGAATGGATGTTGATATTTTTTTGCCATTCAGACTTATACAATTAATAACCAAAGAGGGTAGCGGCGTTGGCCGATGTTATTTCAGCAATCGTTTCCAGAGACACTGCATGAATGTCAGCCAGTTTTTCTGCAACATATCTTGTGCGTCCCGGTTCATTCGGTTTCCCGCGGTAAGGTTCCGGGCTCATGTAAGGCGAATCAGTTTCCACCAATATCCTGTCCAGCGGAATTTGCGCTGCCACTTCCGGCAGATGGCTGTTCTTAAAAGTAAGATTTCCGGAGAAAGAAATATGGTAGCCTAATTCCATGAATCGTTCAGCTGTTTCAATCGTACTCGAAAAACAATGCGCAATTCCTTTGCCAGGACCATGTTTTTCGAGCATCCTGACGGTATCTTCGTCTGCTTCCCGGTTATGGAATACGATTGGCATATTTAAAGATGCTGACAATTCCAATTGCTCTCTAAAGACAGTCCGCTGAATTTCCGGTTCAGAGATATTCCTGAAATAGTCCAATCCGATTTCACCCACTGCTGCCATTTTTGCTTTGGACAGAAGTTCAGATAATTTTTCAATATAATTTTCCGGCGCATCTTTTGCATCATGCGGATGAATTCCTGCTGTACCGAATACCGAATCAAATCGTTTTGCCAAATCAAAGCATTCGGCTGAATCATCTAAATTTGTGCCGACGCAAATGAACCGTGTAACACCAAGCTCATTCGCACGTTTGATAACGCCTTCTATATCTTTTTTGAGATCGGAATAAAACAGGTGGCAATGAGTGTCGGTCAGCATTTGAAAATGTGATTCAGAAGAATATGTGTTAAAAAACTTTTACGCCGGTTGCAACTCCGTCACCAGAAACCGTAACCACGGATAATTCCTTTTTATTGGAAGCAGCCAAAAGCATTCCGTGGGATTCGATACCAAAAATTGTTGCCGGCTTCAGGTTCGCCACTACAATTACCATTTTCCCGATCAATTCTTCAGGCGTGTAGTATTCTGCAATGCCAGAGACGATCTGCCTTTTCTCATTGCCAATTTCAATTTGCAGTTTTAAAAGCCGGTCGGATTTCTCAACTTTTTCAGCTTCCACCACTTTGGCGGTCTGCAGATCCACTTTTTCAAAATCTTCGTACGGAATGATTCCTTCAGGTAATTCCTGTTTTCCTGAAGAAGATTCCTCCTCCATTTTTTTTACATCAATCCTCGGAAACAAAATATCATGCTGTTTAATCACAAAGCCGGAAGAAAGGCCGCCCCACGAAATGTCATTCGATGTTGAACCAAAGGTCTCTAACACAATTTTTGTTCTATTCGGCATGACCGGCTCAAGCAAAAGCGAACCAATCCTGAGAGCTTCTGCCGCAGTTCTGAGTACACTGCCAGCCGCCGCAGCATCTTCTTTCACCAATTTCCACGGCGCGGTTTTTTCCATGTATTTATTAACGCCGCGGATGAACTGAAGCGTTTCTTCAATCCCTTCATTAATCTTCATGGCGTCAATACAAGCGTTCACATTCCGGATGGTTTCTTCCGCTGACGACTTTACCTCAATTCCGTCATTAGACTCATCTTCGTTTTCCGATAGTTTTCCGTCAAAAAATTTCTGAATCAGATTAGAAACGCGGCTCAGAAGATTTCCAAAATCATTCGCAAGATCCGAATTGTACCGCTTGATAAATGATTCCATCGTAAAAGCGGCATCCTGCCCCAGTACCATTTCCCGCATCAGGTAATAGCGGACGGGATCCACGCCGAAATCTTCGATCAGTCCAAGCGGATCCACAATGTTTCCGAGCGATTTGCTCATTTTAGTTTCGCCGCTCAGCCACCATCCGTGGGCGAAAATGGATCGCGGCAGCGCAATGCCGGCTGACATCAGCATGGTTGGCCAATAGACGGAATGGGTGGTTAAAATATCTTTGCCTATCAAATGCATATTTGCCGGCCACCATTTGCCAAATCGTTTATCGTCGCTTGCAAACCCCGGTGAAGTGATATAATTGATGAGCGCATCAAACCAAACATACGTTACATAATCCGAATCAAACGGAAGCTCAATTCCCCAGTTGAGGCGGGATTTTGGACGGGAAATGCAGAGATCTTCCAGCTGCTGTTTCAAGAATCCGAGGACTTCATTTTTCCGGTGCTTCGGCTGGATAAATTCAGGGTTGGACTTGATATGGTCTATAAGTTGCTGCTGATACTTCGACATTCTGAAAAAGTAATTTTTCTCTTTTAGTTTTTTAATATCGCGGAATTCACCGGACTCTGCTTCCTTTTCAGTAATGAATCTTTCTTCAGAAACGGAATAGAGTCCTTCGTATTCATCTTCGTAGATATCTCCGTTGTCATATACAGACTGAAGAACTTGCTGCACCACGGCCACATGGCGCGGTTCCGTAGTTCGGATAAAATCATCGTATTCAATATGCAGTTTTTCCCAAAGCTCAAGAAAACGGGGAGCCATTTCATCGCAGTGCTTTTGCGGATCGACTCCTCTTTCTTCCGCTGCCTGCTGCACTTTTTGTCCGTGCTCATCCAATCCCGTAAGAAAGAAAACTTCATGTCCGCCGCTTCGCTTGAATCTCGCTAAAACATCCGATAAAATTGTGGTGTAGGCATGACCGATATGCGGATTATCATTTACATAATATATCGGCGTTGTGATGTAATACGTTGGCTTCACAGGATCGTCTTTTTTAATCAGTTCCGGCAAGACGCGTGCGGACATCCAGGATCATGTTCGTAAGCACAAGCGGCATATAAAGATTTTTTTCCGGCGCTAGCGCAGCAACATCCAGAGAATGGTAAATGCCTTTCATGTTTGCATTGGGAAAATTTCGATTAAATACTGCAATGTCATCTACAAACACTTCTGTGCCTACTCCTCCGTCAGCGCCGGATCGTGACAGGTAGGCCTCATGGAACCATTTTTGCGCCATCGCAATTCTCATCCGGTATTCTTGGGGAGAGGAATGCGCCATCCGGCTGAATTCCTGCGAAATACTTTTCCATGCACCGGCATCCTCTTTTAGCATCGTCTGCACAAATTCTTTTACATGGGACAACAATTCATCAGTTGGCTGTTTCGCAAGCATCATTGCTTTATGAATGTTTCCGTCGGATAACTTTACGCAAAATTTGGCTGTTCGAAGTTCAATTCCTTTTTCCTTCAGAATAGAAACTGCAGTTTCATCGTCCAATGGCGGAAAGTTGACCTGCTGACATCTGGATAAAACTGTCATCGGAAGCTGTGATGCATAATCCGTCACCAATATAATGGTGGTATTCGGCGGAGGTTCTTCAAGAATCTTAAGCAGTGCATTGGCGGATGCGCCGTCACCCATCGCTAGCGTATGCGCCTGAAAAAGGATTACGCATTTTCTTCCGCTCGATTCGGATTTAAGATAAGCGGTGCGGCGAAGGTCTCGAACCTGGCTGATCATAATTTTTCTGGCACGCGGAACCCGGATGCGAAAAAACGGGTCCTTTGCTTTCGATTCTACGGCTTCATGCAGGTATGCCTGTTCACCAGAACTCAATCCCTTGAGCGGATCAGTAGTAATGGATTCCTTTTTATTGCTTCCCGGCAGAGGAAAAACCAGTTTCAGTTTTTCGTCCTGAAGCGATCCTATTCGGATGCAGGGAGCGCAGGTTCCGCAGGGAAATTTTTCTTTTAATTCGCAATTCATTGCCGCTGCAAATGCAAGTGCTGCCGCTTCTTTTCCCGATCCTTCCGGACCGGTAAAACAATACGCCGAACCAATCTTTTCTTTTTGGATGATTGCCGTCAGCCTATTCCAAACCGCAGAATTGATGGATTCGACCGATGTCATCGTTTCGCCAGCCATTTTTCCGGATCAAGCTTTTGTCCTTTGCCCCAAATCTCAAAATGCAGTTTCGAGCCGTTCACCGATCCAGAGTCACCCATAAAAGCAATCACATCGCCGGCAAGCACTTCACTGTCCACATGCGTCTCCACCTGAGTCACATGGCTGTACACCGTATAAAATCCGCCGCCATGGTCAATGATGATCGTGGTGCCGTATCCGCGGATGTAGGTAATGGTGGTAATGATTCCTCCAAGGACAGCACGGATCGGCGAACCGGGTTTTCCTTTGATATCAATTCCGGGATTTTCGGTGGTCGTCTTCAGCTTAGAGTTCCACTGATTTCCGAATTTTGCCGTAACACGGCCTTCCGCGGGCCATGGCAGATCACCTTTAAGCGATGAAAATTTCTTGGTCTGCAATGCAGCTTGCTGGCGCCGGATTCTCTCGGCACGCTCAAAGCGCGCTTTTTCATCCTGAATTCTCGCAATTATTTCGTTCAGCTGTTTGACGCCTTCCTGCTTTTCTTTCATATATTCCGCAAGATCGGATTTATTTTGCCTGATCAACGATAACTCTAGTTCTTTAGCTCGTTTTTTCTGCCTCAGATCAGCATACCTGTTTTCCCGCTCCTTTTGAATCGAAAAGCTCTTTTTCAGTTTCTCTTCCAAATTGACTTTTTGCTGCTTGATCTGCTTTATAAGCGATTGAATTTTGGCCTGAGTATCACGGTCGATTTCTGAAATGATCTTCAGGAATTTTGCTCGGTACACTGCCTGCCGCCAGGATGTGGAACTCAACACACGCTCGAGATCGCTCAGCGATCCTTTGGAATAAATATGCTTTACGCGGCCGGCATACCGCATCTTGAGCGCTTCAAGCTCATTTTCGCTGCGGCTGATGTTTACTTCCAAATCGCTGATTTCAATTTTTAGAGTATTCTGCTCGCGCTTAAGCTGCTTTAACAAGCGCGATAATAGTGAAATTTCCTCCTCTAGTCGGGAGATGCGCTGAGCGGCAGATTTTTCTTTTTCGGATTCGTTCCTGATGCGAACCCGCGCCGCTTCGATTTCAAGTTTCAATTCTTCAATGGCCTTGCTCTGATGCTCAAGTTCACGCTGATAATCTCTTGTATTTGCCTGCCCGAACATCAAAACGGGAAAAAGAAGGGCTGAAAAGGATATCCATCGAAAGTTCATAACCATGAAAAATACTTACCACCTTTCCCTCGGAGCAATCTGTTTAAGAATTAAGAGTTCACTTGACTAAGCAAAGAAAGTGGTTCTATTTTGGCTGTCAGCAAGAGGAAATAAAATGAAGAACGCATTGTGGAAAAACATATTTCAGGGATGGAACCGACAGGAAAGCGAAGCCATCCTTACTCTTAAACAGGTGCCTGTTTTTAAGGGATTTACCGATAAGGAATTCCAGGAACTTGAAAAACTGTTTCATCGCCGTACTTACGATGTCGGTGAATTTATATTCAAAAACAGGGCTCCCGGAGAGGGCATGTATATCATCATGAACGGTGCGGTAAAAATTACCGTTGGCACCCGTGCCGAAAATGAGAAAATATTGGCTGAACTTTCATCGGGAAATTTTTTTGGGGAACTGGCACTTTTTGATGATGAACCGAGGTCTGCAAATGCAATTGCGACTGTTCAGTCGGAATTACTTGGTTTCTTTACCGCCGACCTAATGATGCTGAATGACCGCAATCCGCAGTTGGGAAATAAAATTCTTTTTAATCTGGGGAGTGTAATTGGAGAAAGGCTACGGCAGACCAATCAGCTGCTGTTTGAGGAAAAGTCCGAATAATCCATGAATCAAGAGTCAGAATCCACTCTGGATAATTTAACCTATCTGTACAGGATCTACCGCCTGATTGTAGGTTTGCTTTCTGCAGGATTTGTATGGATCATTTGGCCCTACATTTCCAATGTGGTGCTGATTCTTGTATTCGCCTTTCTGTTTACTACGCTTTTGCTGAAATCAGTGGATGGTCTTGAGCGCCGAATCAACAGCCGCGGCCTCAGCGTACTGATCGTTACAGTAGGTTTGCTTACCGGTATCGGCATTTTTATCGGTTCTTTTATTTCCAAGCTGTCCCAGCAGGCAATAGATTTTTCAAACCGCATTGGACAGGATACACTGACAACCGAATTCAATAAACTCGGACAAAAATTCACCGCATTGGTTCCGGGAGGCTTGGCTGCAGGCAGCGGCGACTTCTCCAGCACATTGAGTAGCTTTGTTCAGATGGTAGTCGAAAATCTCGCGGGTATGGCCGGCGCGCTGGGTGGTTTTTTACTAAATACTGCAATGATTCTCATTTTTACCATCATTTTGCTGGCCGAATACCACAACTTCAAAAAGCTGCTGGTAAGTTTCTTCTCCAATAAATATTTTGAGATTGGGCTGACGCTGGTCCACAACATTGAAAAATCGGTTTCTAGCTATCTTCGCGGACAGTTTCTTGCTGCCGCAAGTGTGGCGGTCATGTCGTTTGCAGGACTGACCATTCTCAATTTATTTGGCGCCAATCTTACGCTCACAGTATTCATCGGAATCATTGCCGGGCTCGCAAATCTGATTCCGCTGGTTGGGCCATTTGTCGGCATGGTGCCGGCAATCCTTATCGCTTTCATGAATAATATCGGCAGCGACGCCGCCATGGCGCATCAGCTGTTTGGCGTCATTCCCTCACCATTTTACGTCCTCGACATTGTTGTCATGTTCATTATCGTTCAGCAAATCGAAGGAAATTTGATCACGCCGACGCTGGTTGGAAAGAGTGTCGGAATTCATCCAATGATGGTAATGATTTCGCTGATAATCGGCGGCACGCTGATGGGTCCGCTGGGAATGTTGTTTGCTGTTCCGGCGACCGGAATTCTTAAGGTCATTGCCCAGGAAATGATGTTTGTCAGGCGCAACGCGCACCTGCTCTGATCAGGGCTATTGTTCTTCTATCCTAAATAAAATATAATCAATAAACGAAAGTTCAACCGGGCGGCGACCTTCAAATCTGTACTTCCACAGCTGATGGTCAGCGCCGTCATTGGATATTTGTTGAATGATCTCCCGCGGCTCACCCATAATTTCCTTCACCTGTGAATTGTTCATACCGATCTGAATCGAAGGAATTTGCGTTTGTGTTTCCATTTCCTTTCGTTCCTGAAGCATCCGCGCATCAATTTTGGACTGCAACACAATCGTTTCCTTAAGATCCAGCTTTTCTTTAAGCTCTGCCAGGATTCGCTCATTTTCTCTGCCCAGCGTACCCGAAATTTCTTTTGCCTGTTCAAGATATTGGATCGCAAGATTGATTGATGATAAATCGGTAATCTTATTTGCATCGCCTACCAATGCGCCGGCAATTTCATTTCGTACCATATCAATCTCATAGCGCAGGGAAGGATCTCTTTTTTCCGCTTTTTCAAGCAAATCCATTGCATTAGCATAAAATCCGTAGCGTGTTGCTTTTTTAGCCTGATAAAATAAATGGTAAGCCTGGTATTCCGGAATCCGCCTCTCTGCTTCTGCAAAATACTGGGTGATTTCTTTCACCATTTCTACCGCTTTTTCACCCTCTCCTGAATGCAGGATACGTTCTGCCTCCAGTAGTCCAGCTTCAGCAATTTTTCGTATATGATCCTCTACTAGCGGCTTAAAAGAAGAATCCGCCAAAATCCGAGCCTGAAGGTATTTTTTCAGTGCTTGGTCGGTTAAATTGCGCTCTTCGAATTTTTGCCCTTCTTTCAGCAATTGCTTGGGGAGCTTCCGTTCGCTTTCTTCGATCAAGTATTTTGCCCGGTAAAGATTTGCGTGCTCGGGATATCTTTCAACAAAAGCACTTAAATGCTCCACCGCCTGCTTATAATCCTTACGGAAATAATATTGTTTTCCGACCGTCCCCATGGTTTTTGAACCGCCGTAAAATGCTGAAAAGGTGGCAAAAACACCAAAATTGGAAAGGTAAAAATTGGATATCGGAGTTACATCATCCGGATCGTTAATCCTTGATATCTTCGAATAAGAATGTTTGATATCAAGGCCGAACGTAAACTGATTTTGCCGCGTTCCGGCAGCAGTTTGTTTGAGAATAATTCTGATTCCTCCAGCAATTGATGAAGACGGCCCCCAGCCGGTAGGATTGGTAAGATCTTCTTTATCTTCATTTTGGTAAAATGTTGCTGTAGCAATTCCGTACGAGAAGCGAAGATTTAAATACCATAGGTCAAACCACTGCAGCATCATAGATTGGCTGAGGCTGTATTCCCAAATTTTCGGTGCAAATTTCATTGCGCCCGGATTCCATCCTGTATTTGCATTGCCCCATTCCTCTACTGGCAGATCAGGCGGAAGGAAAACATTGGCATACCGTATATTGATCCCGGTGTGCATGTTTAGCCAACTTTTTTTCAGCAAATAATATGATAAATTGGTTTTTAACAGATCTATATCCAGCTGGTGGCCGATGCGGCTGGAAAAATCTCCACCCTCGAATTCGGTAACCGTTGAATCGTAAAGCATAAAATCATTGTCGATTTCAAGACCGGCAATTCCGCTGCCGCCATTGTAGCCAAATCCGTAGCGTACTTCAAAGGGTATAAAATGTATCGGCTCATGGAATTCCCGGCTGCGAAATATGCGGTCGCGCCAATATCCGTCCTCATACTCAATTTTTTTTTCAGGACGAATTTTTATCAGGCCCCAGAGATAGGATTTGGTGGAATCCTGCGCAGCAAGGTCTGCAAATAAGGCCCCGCAAACAGTCACTATTGTAAAGATGAACCTCGGATACATGAAGGTTCAAAATAACCCCGCAGGAATAAGCGATCAAGAGAAACAGAATTTCAGCTGTTGCTGTGGTTCAGAATGCTTTGTATTCCCTAAATTGAATCTTCATACGGAACTCGGCAGAAGAAATTCCATTAAAGGATCAATTAATTAACGATGAGAAAAATATCAGCCATTCTTTTCACAATCCTGATTTGCACAGCAAGCGGACAGGAATTCACCATAGCACGCGTCCATTACAGCGGAGGTGGTGACTGGTACAGCGATCCGAGCAGCCTTCCCAATTTGCTCAATTATGTATCATCGGCTACCAATATGAAAACTGCTGCGGAAGCGCGGGTCAAACTTACTGATAAGGAATTGACCGATTATCCCTACCTATATTTGACCGGACACGGCAATCTCAGGTTTTCAGATGAAGAAGCGATCCGCCTCAGGCAATTCCTTTTATCAGGGGCATTTTTGCACGTGGATGACAATTACGGCTTGGATGTTTCGTTCCGCCGCGAAATCCAAAAAGTATTTCCGGGGCGATCGCTTGTCGAGCTGCCGCATGAACATCCTCTTTTTTCTGCTTACTTTTCATTTCCCGAGGGTCTGCCGAAAATCCATGAGCATGACGGCAAACCACCTCAGGCATACGCTATTTTCGATGGGGACAGAATCATGCTGCTGTACACATACGAATCCGATCTGGGCGATGGATGGGAAGATCCCGAAGTCCACAACAATCCTTGGGCCGTACGTGAGACTGCACTGAAATTCGGTGTAAATATTGTTACCTATGCTCTGACACAATAACACTATGCCTGCAATCCAAAACGAACTTTCTAAAATACGTCAAGCAGCCATCCGTGCAGATGTATTTACCCTTTCATGGCTATTGTACACTAGTGGAATTGTGAGTGTATTATGCCTTATCCTTCTGGAGAGCGTGTTTTATTTTTCGCCGCAAGTAAGATACGGAATATGGATTACCGCAGCCATACTTGTTCTGCTAGGCCTCAGCGCAGCAGCGGTGCTGGGAATCCTGATAGTAAAGAATAAAATTTATCGCTACACATGGTCTGGACTTTCCCGCAGAACGGGATCCCTCGCATTTAAAAATACCGATGATGTCTTAAATGCGCTGCAGCTTGAACGTTCAGCCGCTCAAAGCCAATCCAAGGAATTAAGCGCATCATTCATCTCATCAGTACTGTCAGACTTAAAGCAGTTGGACCTCGCAACTCTCTTCCCCTTAAAGCGTGCGGAGCGCTGGCAGCACATTACACTGGCAACGCTTGTTGGATCGCTCCTGGTATTATCTCTTACCTGGACACATAGTTCAGAAGCAGTGTTTCGCTGGGCCCATCCGCGAACCTCTTTTCCCGTTCCCACGCCGTTTAGCATCACAAATAAAACGGGGCACATTCATTTGCTGGGCGGGGATCCGGCTGAAATCGTGTTTTCCGTTCAGGATGGTGAGCCCGACTCAGTATATCTTTCATTAACTCCCGCTGTCGGTGGCGTTACTGAACTCTATGCTGCTGGAATAGATTCATCCAGTAGCTATACTTTCCAGCTTAAAGAAGTATTTCAGGATTATGCGTACCAAGGATTTGTACCTGCAAAACATTTTTGGCAATCGTGGGATAGGGTTGAAACGCACCAGTATGATATAACTGTGACCGATCGACCGATGGTTGAATTTTTCAGTATAAAGGTGATTCCTCCGCCGTATACGAAACTTCCTGCAATTACACAGGAAGGCCAACAGGCAAATGTTGAAGGTGTTTACGGATCCAATGTTACCGTAAAATTATCGAGTAACCGCCCCTTGAAAAAGGGGCAAATTTATTTTCAGCAGGACACATTGCTTCTTGCTGTTCGCGGCAAGAAGGCCGAAGGCACCTTTGTCATCAAAAAAGATGATTCATTTTCTATACACTTGGAGGATAGGCGTGGAATTCACAATCGCAATCCGGTGCCCTACCGCTTGTATATGATTCCCGATTTACACCCGGAACTGAGCATCATTGAGCCTCCTCCGGTTGTTGAGCTTGGCAGCGACCAAATGCTTTCGCTCAAGCTGAATATGAAAGATGATTACGGCTTTACCACGCTTCAGGTGGGATACGAAATTCAACGGCCCAGCTATATTCAGGCAGATCCGATGCTCTCGATTTTTTCTATTCCAATCCCCGATCCGGATGTATTGAATCAGGAATTGGAGACGTTATGGAATTTGAGCGACCTTGGGTTGATGCCTGAGGATGAGGTGCATTATCATTTTGAGTTGTATGATAATGATCTTATTTCCGGCCCAAAAAAAGCATTATCCGGGACATACATAGCGCGCATTCCCTCGCTATCGGATCTATTTGCATCATTCAATGAATCAGAGGATAAAATTCTTGACGCTGCTGTATTGAATGCGGAAGACGTGGATAACGTAAAAGATAAACTGGACAAAGCGGAGCTTGAACTGCGCAAAGCCGAATCTTTGGAATGGGATCAGGAGCAGCAGATCAGAAAATCAATGGAAAAAGTGCGTGAACAGGTAGAAATGATGCAGCGCATGGCAGATCAGCTTGAAGCGCTTACAAATTCTGCAGAAAAGCACCAGCTTTTTTCACCGCAACTGTTGGAAAAATTTGAACAACTGCAATCGCTGGTAAACGAATTAATGAACGAAGATTTTATGCAAAGTATGGACAAAGTTGATCAAGCCTTGTCCAGAATGGATGTAAAAGACCTTTCTGCAGCAATGAAGAACATGAGCCAAAATCTTGAAAAACTAGAAGCTGACCTTGACCGCTTTATCGATATATTTAAACAGGTTCATGCAGAACAGAAAATGGAAGAACTCAAAACACGGCTGGAAGCTCTTGCAGATATGCAGGAAGAATTGTCAGAAAAGATCGAAGAATATGGTTCGGATGCAGAGCCATCCGAATTTGCAAGAATGAGCCAGGAAGAACAGCGGCTGAAAGAAGAATTTTCGAATATAGATCGCGTTATGAAGGAGGCCGAAGATGCGTTAACAGATATTCATCCTCCCTCAGCGGACCAGTTGAACAGCCTAAAGCGATCTCAGGATATGGCAAAAACACGTTTGGATTTTGGAAGAACGATACAGCAGTTGAACCAGAGAAACGCTGAGGATGCCGCACAATCTTCTGCCGAAGTACAGAAAGACCTTCAAAACATCCTGGATCAGGTAGAAGCAATTCAGCAGAATTTTCAGCAGCAAACTGCAAATCAGATTGCCGGGGAATTCAGAAACATTATGCGCGATATTCTTACTCTTTCTAAATCACAGGAAAATCTGACCGGCAAAACGCAGCTGTTGTCCAGAAGCTCTCCCCAGCTGCAGGCATCAGCGGTGGAGCAGCTGATGCTTCAGGATCAATTAAAGCAGATTATGGATGAAATGATCGCCTTGTCCAAAAAGACATTTGCCATTTCTCCTGAAATGGGAAAAGCTATGGGAATGACCTATGCGCAAATGGAATCAGCAAAAAAGAAACTGGCTGAGCGCAACAATTCCGGAGCAAAGGGTAACCAAGATGCGGCTATGAAATCGCTGAATGATGCTGCGCTCACAGTCATGAATGCTATTAACGATGTTCAATCCTCCGGATCTGCAAGCGGTTTTGATCAGTTCCTAAAACGAATGGAACAGTTGGCAGGCCAGCAGGACGGCCTAAACCAGCAGGGGATGCAGTTGGCCATGGGACAGATGGCGGCATCTCTGCAGCAGGCGCTGATGCAGCGCATGCTTCAGCAGCAAAAGGGCGTTAGAAAATCACTTCAGGAATTGGCGGATGAAATGCGTGGTTCATCCAACAAGGGGTTGGGAGACCTCAGCGGAATTGCCAATGAGATGGATGATGTTATTCACGATCTGGAAAGAAGAAGATTTACTAAGAAAACAGCTGAAAAACAGGAACGAATATTGTCGCGAATGCTGGACAGTCAAAAATCTCTGGCCCAAAAAGGTACCAAGGAAGAGCGTACATCCGAAACGGCAGAACTGATTTCATACGCAGGACCCGGCGGCCTGCCCAACGATTTGGGACAGCGCAGAAACCTTGCTATTGAAGCTCTGAACAGAGCGATGCAATCCGGATATTCAAGGGATTACAAAGCAATGATAAGAAGGTATTTTCAGTTAATCAGCCAAAATGACGATATAATTCAGGAACCGGCTGTTATTGACTCTCTTCAGGAAACAGCAGAGAAAATTAAATGAATCGATTACTTACCTGTGTGATATGCATTGCTGCAATTGCAATTGGGCAAATCAGAGTTTCTCCCATGGGAGAGGGTGCTGTGCAGGAGGCATTGCTACTGGAGCAGAAGGGCGATCTTGAAACTGCACAAAAGATCTATGAATCAATATACACTGCCAATCCTGAAAACAGGCAAAATTACAACAACCTGAAGCGCAATTACCTTCGCCAGGGGAATTACGAGAACTCCGCTGAACTAATTTCCAAATGGCTGGATCTGTTCCCCAATGACGTCACAGAGCAGATAGCATTAGGTGAAATGTTTCACCGCATGGAGGATCCGGATAGAGCCTCCAGGCTATGGATGGATATTGAAAAACAGCACAGCAAAAGCCACCACATCTATCAGCTATTATTCAGGAATTACACAAACCTGGCGCTAACAAAGGAAGCACAAGCGCTCATTCAGCGGGGTCGCGACAACTTGCAGCTGCCTGATTTTATGGCTATAGACCTGGCACATTTCTACGATGTCAGGAGGTCCTATGATCTGGCCCTGGAAGAATACATCCTGCATCTCAAATTTCAGCCCAAAAGAGAGAAATTCATTCAGGATAAGGTATTGCTGATGAGCGATGAAGAATCGGCAGTTCCGATAATTGAAAAAATCTTAATCGAACATTTGGAAGATAATGAAAAACCTATTCGCAGAATACTGGCTGGCTATTATTTCAAACTCGGAAAATTTGAATCAGCGGTCGAAAATCATTTGCTTATGGGATTTGAATCAGCGGCCGACACCGACAGATTTTTATCGCTTGCGTCGTTTTTACGGTCGGAAAAGGAATACACCAAATCCATGGATATCTATCAGCAGATCCTGAATAGATCCAAACAATCAGCAGCAGTCTTACCACAACAGATCGGCACTGCCCTATTAGGAATGGGCCAGACCTACGAACAACAAATAGTCATTGAATCACGGCAGCCCCAATTTGCTACTTATTTCAAAGATAACATATTTTTTGAGGATCATTTTTACGGACGGCCAAGCATATCATCCGTATCTCTTTCTTCAACTTTTGAATTGTACCAGGATATTTTAAACCGCAATGCCGGATTGGATATTTCACCGCAGGTGCACCTGCGCCTGGCAGAAATTCAATACAGGTTTACCCGCGATTTTGATGGCGCGCGGCTTTCACTGAACGCCGCTCTATCCCCCAAGATAAAACTTCATTTGCAGCAGGCCGTGTATATGCGATTATGCGATATATTACTGGCCGAAGGAAATCCGGAAAAATGCATTGTATTTATACGAAATGAAATTCCGGATCATATAATCAACAGCTCCAACCATGCATTCACAATAAAATCAATTCAGGCCTACTTTCTTTCCGGGGATGCAAGTGCAGCGCAATCACACTTGGATTCCATTCTGTTCAGATTGCAGCCCAATCATCCGTATTTTAATGACCTCTTAGAAATGAACGATCTGTTATCGCTGGGAAATGAATCAAAAAATTCCGCTGATTCAACCGCCTTTCTTGATTACCTGCGTGCCGAAAAGCTCATACGACAATCAAAATTATCCGAAGCAGCAGAATTGCTGGATTATATTGCAAAGCAATTTCCACAAGCCAAGATTACGCCCAATGCAGCCTACAGAGAGGCTGTTATCCGTTTCAGTTTGCGTGAACCTGAAAAAGTTCTGGCTGTACTGGATCGCCTTAGCGGAACATACTTTGCCAGCCATGCTCTTGTGCTGAAGGGTGAATTGTTCGAATATATTTACAATGATCCCAAAGAAGCCCTGACCCACTACCTTGCTGTTCTTGAGGCATATCCATCCTCTCTGTTTGCCGAACCGATCCGCCGCCATGTGCGAGACATTAATGATAGGCTTGAAAGCTGATGAAAAGAATCTGCATTGCTGTTGTATCTGTTTGTGTGATTTCTGCGCAGAAAATTCTGATTCCGATGGATGAGCAGCAAAATGATCATCTAAAAGCGTACGGCATTGCCTACTGGGTTCTGGAGCGCGACATCAACGTGGAATGGCTTCTCAACTATCGGGGAGGAGCATTCCTAACACAGGGGTTTTCTGCTATTGAGCAGGAATGCCGGGTTCGTGGCGTTACATTCGAACAGGTATCTGCTACCGACATTTTGAATATTATGGGTGAAATTGAACAACAAAATATGGATGTAATTCTGCTCGAAAAAGCACCCAAAATTGCGATCTACACTCCGCCCAACAAGCAGCCCTGGGATGATGCTGTAACGCTTGCATTAACCTACTCGGAAGTTCCCTATGAAACTCTGTGGGACGAGGAAGTGCTTACAGACGGACTTGATAGCTATGACTGGCTGCACCTCCATCACGAAGATTTTACGGGGCAGTATGGAAAATTTTACCGCAACTATCACACAGCACCCTGGTACATCAGCCAAAAAGCAGAATTTGAAGCAATGGCAGCAAGGTTTGAGTTTGCTTCGGTGCATGCAGAAAAAAAGGCAGTTGCCCAAGCCATTAAATCATATGTGGGTAGAGGCGGATTCTTATTTGCGATGTGTTCTGCCACCGATTCGTATGACATTGCCTTAGCGATGGAAGGGATCGATGCCGTGCATTCTGTTTTTGACGGCACACCTATCGATAGCGATGCCCAGTCAAAACTCAATTTTTCCAATACATTTGCCTTCACCGATTTTACCCTTTTGCCTGATCCGATGGTATACGAATTTTCCGATATCGATTTCCCTCCCAGTCACAACCCCGTAACACGCGGCGCTGAGGTCGATTATTTCTCGCTGTTTGAGTTCTCAGCCAAATTTGATCCCGTTCCTACCATGCTGACTCAAAATCATGTTGCGGTTGTAAAAGGATTCATGGGCCAAACCACTGGATTTCACAGGAACTTAATAAAGAAACATGTGGTCATCATGGGCGAGGATCCGGCTTCTCCGCAAGTGAAATATCTGCATGGAAATTTCGGCCAGGGAACATACACATTTTTGGGCGGGCACGATCCTGAAGATTACCAGCATTACGTCGGAGATCCACCAACCGATCTGTCACTACATCGGCATTCTCCGGGATACAGGCTGATCCTGAATAATATTCTTTTCCCCGCTGCTCGCAAAAAAGAACGCAAAACATGATCAGGATTATGGAGCGCAATGCTTTAGCAAGCCATTTAGTGTCTGAACTGATTCCCGAATTTGATGATCCATACCCTGTTTCCGAATATCAGCAACGATGCAGCAGTGCCGTCCATTTATCACTGATCGCAGAAATTGAACATCAACCAGCCGGCTTCAAAATAGGCTATGACCGCTTTAACGATGGATCCTTCTACAGCTGGATGGGCGGAGTGTTGCCGAAATACAGAAATCAAGGAGTAGCCGAAGCCCTTGCTGATTACCAGGAAAATTGGGCAAAGCAGCGGGGGTTTAGTTCAATCAAACTGAAAACAAGAAAAAAGCATAACAGAATGATCAATTTATCATTAAAGAGGGGATTTTCGATAATCAAGGAAGAACCCGCAGAAAATCCAATGGAAACGCGCATCTGGCTGGAGAAGAAGCTATAATGTGGATTCAAAAAAAGATGCTTCTCGATGCTCGGCCGCGCGGCTTTCATATCATTACAGACGAAGTGACAAACCAGCTGCCGGAAATGAGACAAATCAACTGTGGAATACTGCACGTATTTATTCAGCATACGTCTGCTTCTTTAACCGTTAATGAGAATGCCGATCCGTCGGTAAGATCAGATTTGGAATCGCACTTTAACCAGATGGTGCCTGAGAATCAGCCCTATTACCGCCACACGCTGGAAGGCCCTGATGATATGCCCTCACATATCAAGGCTGCGCTGCTTAGTTCTGCAGTTTCAATACCTGTTGAAAACGGGAATCTTGCTCTGGGTACATGGCAGGGGATTTATTTGTGTGAGCACCGAAATCGGGGCAGAGGACGGAACCTGGTACTTACGCTGCAGGGCGAGTAGAAACGCCTACATCAATTGCTGTTTTTATCCTTTTCCCACACAATGATAAGATCTAATGTTTTCCAATCGGTAAGGCGCAGCTTCAATTTTGATTCTGTCACTTCAATTACTTTAAAAGGTATATAAAAATTTGTATCTAAACTGTAAAATAGAAGCACGTCTCCGAACGGCGCAAATTCCCAGAATCCTTTGTTAAAGATGCCATCTTTAATTTCAGTAAATGAATTATCAGCCTCTAATTGAATGTAATCTTTCTTCTTCCTGTTTTCAATTGGCATCGTTTCATTATCATAGATATAATTCTTCAAATTCCATTTGCCAATAAATGGATTAGCCCGTGCTTCCTGCTTATCCTGTGAAAAAGCTATATTCAGCATCAATATTGATATAATGATTACATTAACGCGCATGTGTTACTCATATTCTTTCAGCAAATATAACACCTATCATTGAATATATGTTTTCTGTAATTAAATGCTGGTGATGGATCGCGAAGAAATGGATTCAGCACAAACAATTGAAAAGATCCGCCGCTACGATGTGGATTGGCTAAGGGTGATTGCACTGGGACTGCTGGTCGTTTACCATGTTGTTGTCAGTTTTCAGCCTTGGGCTGTAAAGATTTTCTTTATACAAAACGAAGAACCATTGGAATCGCTGTGGATTTCGATGGCGCTGATCAATATCTGGCGGATACCAATCCTGTTTTTGATATCCGGAATGGGAGTCTATTTTGCCATGCAGCGCAGAAACTGGAAACAATTGCTATTGGATCGAACCGTTCGCATCTTGATACCTCTCATTTTTGGTTTTTTCTTCATTTGCTCCATCAACGCATATCTGGTAATGAAATATTATCATTATCCTGTTTCTTACGAGCCCAACCAAGGCCATTTATGGTTTTTGACAAATATATATCTGTATGTACTGCTGCTGCTTCCGCTGCTTTCATTTCTCAACAAGCGTCCCGCAAACAGATTATTTGATGCTGTCAAAAAAATAATCGGGGTGCGGGCAGGACTGCTGCTGTTTGCTGTTCCTGTTATGCTAGAGGCAATGCTGATCAACCCCCAACATTTCTCGTCCTACGCATTATCAGAACACGGTTTTTGGCTCGGAATGGTTTGCTTTATTACAGGCTTTATATTCGTGTCGTTAGGCAGCAACTTTTGGCGGGCAGTGGAAAGAGACAGGAAAATAATCCTGCTATTGGCCGTTTCGCTTTATGTGATCCGCTTATTTGCTTTTGAATTGGAAGGGCCGCATCTGTCTACAGCTTTGGAATCAATGTGCTGGATGATCGCAGCTTTGGGCTATGGCTCAGCATTACTCAATAAACCTTCAAAAAAGCTGGCTTATCTAAGTACTGCTGTCTATCCCATTTATATCGTGCATATGCCGGTGCAGTATGCGGTTTCTTTCATTCTATTTCCATTGGCTCTTCCTGCCTCGGTAAAACTGCTGCTGTTGCTGTTCGGAACATTCGGCGGCAGTCTAATGCTATATGAAGTTGCAATAAAACATCTAAAATGGATACGGCCGCTGTTTGGCCTGAAGATAAGTTAAATAAAATCTAATATACTTAAGCGGCAGCGCGGGTAAACACTGGGCTCAAAGTTGTGCTGAGCGATTTATTGTAGGAATATCTATCTAAATTGAAAGACAAGATATCGTTGGGATTTTGGATACGGTTTTGAATGATGTATCTGGCCATCATGCCCCGGGCTTTCTTCGCAAAAAAGGAAACCATTCTGATCCTGCCGTTTTTTACTTCTTTGAACTGCGGAGTAATAACGTTTGCTATAAGCTCGGGCAAATCGATCGATTTAAAATATTCGACAGAGGCACAATTGATAACAGTGGCGCTGGAATGGCCATCGAGCTCCTGGCTAATCGATTGTGAAAGGGAATGATTCCAGTATTCATAAAGATTTTTTCCGGATTTCGATGCCAGCTTTGTTCCCATTTCAAGACGATGCGGTTGAATCAGATCAAGGGGTTTAAGGATACCGTAGAGCCCAGAAAGTATGCGCGTATTTTCCTGAGCAAAGCCGATATCATCAGCGCTAAGGGATTGAGCTTCCAAACCTGTGTAGGTGTCTCCCAGAAAGGTATATATGGCTTCTCTGGAATTCTCGGACCCGGCGGAATCAACCCAGGACTGGTACCGTTCCCAGTTCAGTTCGGATAATTTTTCGCTGATTCCCATCAACGACTGTATCGCCGGTGGGTCAAGTTTTTTCAGCTGATTCACAAGCGTTTGCGAAGCATTCAAAAATGAAGGGTGCGTATAATTCTTGCCGTAGGCACCGCATTCGGTGGACAGTTTTTTTGCCGGTGAAAGTACAGTAATCATATGAAAAATTTAATGCAGATCCATTTGGGGCAACAAACAAAAAACCCCCACGCATGTGGGGGTATTAACTAAATAATTAGATCAATAATTTTATGAATTAATGCAAAACTATTTTTCAAAATATAAAGCGATTCCAAAACCTAAAATCATTGCAAAAGGATACGCAATAAATGAGTTAACCGTTAAGGTCTTTAAAATAAAAAACAAGCCGAATGCGGAAATTAATCCGATAGTTTCGTTGTTAAGAATTATATTCTTTTCCATCACTATAAACTCCTGTCTTCTTTAATTACCTTTATCCTCTGCCTCCATCATTGCTTTCTTCGCAGTCTTCCTTAGCAGCGGTCATTGCTTCTTCATCGCTGATGGTAACGATTGAGCCGTCTCTGTATTTGACATCAACGGGATACTGAAGCGATGGCCTTTGCTCTGAATCGGAATTTTCTTCGTACCACGCTTTTACTGCTTCCCAGCCTTCTCTTTCATTTACTGTAATCGCAGAACCATCGGGCATAATGAAAGTGATCGGATAAACCAGCCAGAAACATGCATCCATATCATCATCTTTTCTGCCCCCGCAGCGCTTGTAAATGCGTTTCATTTCTTCATCGCTGTTGATCGATATAGTGGTATTATCATCCAGAGAAACATCAACCGGATATTGCATCGCCGGACGGACTTTGGTATCCGGATTGGCCTGATACCAGGCTTTTATTCCTGCCCAGCCCTGTTCGTCATCGTTTTCTACAGTGATGGTTGAGCCATCGGGCATAGTGAAGGAAACAGGAAGTACAAGCTTAAAGCATTTCCAGCTGTCTTTATCATCTCGATTCCATCTGTCTTTATTCCAGCCATGCTTTTTGCCGTTAAGCCTTCTGCCTTCAAGATTAAAATAGAGATCGGAATAGCGGCCAAATTTATCGCCAGCGCCGCCCATCGTTACTTGGTATCCTAATCCGGAAGCGAACCCGGCATTTACATCCATATAATCATTATAATCCTGATCAATGACATTCTGGGATTCGCTGGGCAATTGCGATATACTGACCTCTGATTTATCAGCCGACATGATAGCCTCTATCAGCCAATCATCTGATGATTCTTTCGACGCAACCGGTGATTTTTGGCAGCCGACAATGATCATCAGAAAACTTGCAAGCAAAATGTGTGATAATGATTTCATTATATTCCTTTCTGAATAAATTTCAGCGAATTTATTTTAATTTCAATAACTCTACAATAATCAATTTGTTCCGTGTTTGACCTCATTCCAAATTTTGTCCATCTCCTTTAGTGAAGAATCTTCAACTGATTTTCCTCTTCTTTGCAATTCTTGCTCCACCAGCGCAAAACGGTCGGTGAATTTCTGGTTTGCTTTCCTGAGTGCATCTTCCGCAGGAATTTCGAGAAAACGCGCCAAGTTAACCACCGCAAACAGCACATCGCCAATCTCTTCTTCCATATGCGCTTTTGTATCAGCTGACTGGGCCTCTTTCAGTTCTTGAATCTCTTCGTGAACCTTGTCCCAAACGTGTTCGACCTTATCCCAGTCAAATCCGGCATAGCTGGCCTTTTGCTGAAGGCGCTGGGAGCGCACAAGCGCGGGCAGGGTTTTTGGCACACCGTCCAGCCGCGATGAACGATTTTTTTCTTTATGCTTGGTTGCTTCCCAGTTTTGCTTGGCTTCGAATGCAGCATCCGCTTTGGCATCTCCAAAAACATGCGGATGCCTGCGGACCAGTTTTTCGCTTACATGGTTCAATGATTGATCCAATTTGAAAAAGCCATTTTCCTCTGCTATCAACGCCTGCATAACAACATGCAGTAAAATATCTCCCAATTCTTCCTTTACTTCCTCCCAATTTTGATTATCTACGCTTTCAATTACCTCGTACACCTCTTCCAAAAAAAACGGAAGCAGTGAAGCGCTTGTTTGATCCCTGTCCCAGGGGCAACCGTCCGGTGCCCGCAGCGCAGATACGATATCCACTAATTTTTCAAAAGCGCTGGCCGCATCTCTACTCATCAATCAATCCTTCCCATCCCAGTTCATCCAAATACTGATTTTCTTTGGCCGTCATGATGCTCTTTTCCTCATTGGTATCATCCTTATACTCAAGCAGGTGCAATCCGCCGTGAATGATCAGCCGGGCTAATTCTTTTGCCAGCGGCTGATTGAATTTTTCAGCATTTTCGGATGCCCGCTCAACGCTGATGTAGATTTCACCCTCAACTGCGGCTAGGGCATAATCATTCAGGCGGAAAGCAATCACATCCGTGTATTCATCTTTGTTAAAAAAATCCTGTTTGAGTTTTCTCAAGGATTCGTCATCGCCGAAAATTACTCCAACCTCTGCGTCGGCAATTCCTTCGGAGGTCAAGGTTTGTTCCAAAATGGAATGCGCTTTGTGCTGGTCAATTTGAGGATCGATGCCGTCCTCAGCAATGGTCACATTCATGAAGATGCAGCGTCGGCCTGCGTGCCTTCCGGATATTCTATTCGAATATGATAAATACCGCGCAAAACAGGCAGCATTCCTGTATTGCCGTCAACCGTTCCGCGTATCTGACGTATCTCATCCATCGTCAGAGGGCATTTATCCAGTTGCCCTTCTGCAAGACGCTTCTTGATAATCTTGTCCATCATTTTCTCGATCTTCAATATATCCGGTTCCTTAATGGACCGCACAGCTGCTTCCACCGCTTCACAGATCATCAGGATTCCGGTTTCCTTTGTATTCGGCCGCGGCCCGGAATAATAGAAAACTTCATCGTCTACTTTTGATTCGTCACCTCCGGCTTCCTCCAGAGCTTTGTGATAGAAATACTCCACTCTGGTTGTACCATGGTGCATCGGAATAAAATCGCTGACAGCTTGCGGCAGTCCGTATTCTTTGGCCAGTTTTAGTCCGTCGCTGATGTGCTGCTTGATGATTTTTGCGCTCATCGCCGGAGTCAGTTCATCGTGTTTGTTGTCATTTGCAAACATGTTTTCGATGAAATATTCCGGGCGTTCCATTTTCCCGATATCATGGTAATAGGCGCCAACGCGGCAAAGAAGCGAATGCGCGCCGATGGCATCTGCGCACGCTTCTGCCAGATTCCCGACAACTACACTGTGGTTGAAGGTGCCGTTCGCCTCGCGCTGAAGCCGTTTCAAAATCGGATGCTGAAAATCCAGCAGTTCCAGGAGCGTAAGATTGGTTGTCACCTTAAAACCAACTTCGAGGATTCCGATGAGCCCGTATGTTACGATCGGCGCAAGTACGCTCATCGCAAATAAGTAAATCAAATCACCGCCCATGCTGACCCATGAGGATCCCTTGAAAAGTCCTTGAGCAAGTACAACAATGACACTGGCGATTAATAGCGAAATAATGCTGGTGAACAACTGCCGCCTGCGCCTCAGCTTACGCACAGAAAAAAGGGCGATCGAAGACGTGAATAATGCAGTAATAATGAACTCCACATTGTTGCCAATCAATATTCCGACCAGCAGCGCAATGGAAGTGGTTCCCATAAAACCTATCCTGGCGTCGAACATGATCGTGAGCACCATTGCTGAAACAACAACCGGAATTAGATATTCAGATAATCCGAGACGAACGGTAAAAATGTAGGCAAATGAAACCACCAACAGAAACATCAGCCCAATCAGTACGATCATCCTTACATCATCAAAAATGTGGCTGCGGTAGGTCAGCAAAAAAGTGAAGAAAAAAGAAACAACAACAGCAATTGTTAATAGTCTGCCCAGATAAGCCAGTGCTTTATCAATCCATTGTTCGGTTCCTTCGCGCTGGCTCACCGCGATACTCAGTGAATTGAGTTTTTCAAGAATTTCCGGTGTAATCCTGGTATTTGCATCCACGATTCTTTCGTTTTGGAGCACAATACCTTTATGCCGCGGTACGCGGTCCAGCCTTGCCTGGCTGCGGCGTTCTGTTGTTTCGCGATCCAATACCAGATTGGGGCTCATGAATTCCACGATAAGTTCGTACCCCAGCTCAAGTTCCAGAACACTTTTTTCTTCGTACAGCTGGGTAATCTCCTGCCGCGATTTAGTCCAGGCCTGCTGCAGATCATTGAATGAATCGGGAAATTCCAGAGTTGCAGCATCGTCGCCCGCTTGAATTGCAATCTCACTGCTGATAATATCCGCTTTTGCGTGATCAAGAATTCCCTCCGCCCAGCGGTTCCGGCAAATTTGAATAAGAGATGCCTTAAATGCATTCAATCCTTCGCTGGGTGACCCTTCCTCCGGAGGAGTGAGGAATGCTGTCCATCGGTCTTTTTCTTCCGCAAAAGGAAACTCTGCATTGAAGGCGGACATCAATATTGATATTTGAGCACTGTCAGACTGCACCATGGACCGTGCTTCTTCGTACTCCGGAGAAAAGCGGTAGCGGTATTCGAGGTCTTTTGAATTTCTTAAATCAACGCGCGCTTGGCGGATTTGGCGAACAGACTCAAAAAATTTGGAAAGTTTCTCAATTTGTCCCGAAACGATATCCTGATTCCGATTAAATAAATACGGTTCCGAAACGAGAGCGGCATCGAGATCGCTGTTTAGCTCATTCTCCGTTTTCAGAATCGGGAAATTAAACGGCGCAATAACCGGTTCACGGGTGATATCATCTAATTTATAGCTGTATAGAAGATCGGTGCCGCGGGGGAAAAAGAACGACAAAATAACAACAAGCCCCAGTACGACTGATATGGGCTTCCAATGCTCCAGTACAACTTTAATAAAACTCAGCAGTTGGTTGGAATTGTAGGTTGAGGGAGGCATTACACTTTCTGGAGGGATTTTAGAATTTCTCTGGAAATAATAATTCTTTGCACTTCGCTGGTTCCTTCTCCTATTTCAAGAATCTTAGCATCCCGGAAAAAACGTTCTACATCGTATTCTTTCACATAGCCGTAGCCGCCAAGGACTTGAATTGCCTCTGTTGTTACCTTCATAGCGGTTTCGCTTGCAAAGAGTTTTGCCATGGCAGCTTCTTTAATCACATTTCTTCCCTTATCCCTGAGCCACGCTGCATGGTAAGTAAGAAGCTTCGCCGCTTCTATTTCCGTTGCCATATCCGCGAGTTTGAAGGACACTGCCTGAAATTCGTGAATTTTTTTCCCGAATGCTTCCCTCTCATCTGAGTAAGCAAGTGCTTTTTGATAAGCGCCTTCCGCCGTGCCGACTGAAAGTGCGGCGATGGATACTCGGCCTCCGGTAAGCGTTTTCAGAAATGCTTTAAATCCGGCTCCCGGCTCGCTTAGCAGACAATCTTTGGATACGCGCATATCTTCAAAAAATAGCTGCCGTGTATCGCTTGCCCTCCATCCCATTTTCTTTTCCGGGGGGCCGATCTTTAACCCGGGAGTGTCTGTCGGAACAGTAAATGCTCCGATCCCGAGGAAATCTCCGTTTTCTTCGATTCGTGCTGTCAAATTCAATATGCCGGCATAGCCGACGTTGGTGATGAATATTTTCCCTCCGTTGATGACATAATCATCCCCATCCTTTACAGCCGTTGTTTTGGTTGCACCAGCATCGCTGCCGGCCTCAGGTTCTGTAAGTCCGAATGCGCCGAGCATTTCTCCGGAAGCGAGTTTCGGTAAATATTTATCCTTTAAAATTTCTGACTGCGACATGAGGATCGGCATGGTGCCAAGTGAAATATGCGCCGCAACCGTAATCGCTACCGATGCATCCGCTTTTGCTAATTCCATAACGACGGCGGCAAAAGCCGTCATATCCATTCCGGCGCCGCCGTATTCTACCGGAATCGGGATTCCCATCAATCCGAGGTCTGCCATTTTTGACACGAGCTCTTCCGGGAAACGGCCCTCTTCATCCAATTCCCGAGCGACTGGTTCAATTTCATTTTTAGCAAAATCGCGCACCATGTCAACCAGCATGGTGTGTTCTTCCCTAAAAAACAGATCGTTCATTTTATCTCCGATTTACCATTTTACAGCAGCTGATGCCCAAGTGAAACCCGCACCGAAAGCAGCAAATATGATATTGTCTCCTACAGATATTTTTCCTTCTTCCACCGCTTCGCACAATGCCAGCGGAATAGAGGCGGCAGTGGTGTTGCCGTATTTGTGTATATTTGAGAAAACTTTGTCCATTCCGATGCCCATCCGTTTTGCAACCGCCTGGCTTATTCGAAGATTTGCCTGATGCGGAATGATCAAAGCTACATCATCAATGGATAAATTGTTGGCTTCCATGGCTTCTTCTATAACTTCCGGGAAACGGGTAACGGCATTTTTAAAAACTTCTCTTCCGTTCATCACCGGATAATGCCGGTTTTCTTTCAGCAACTCTTCAGACATCCTTGGGCGGTGGTTCGATCCGGGTTCTTCACACCAAAGCAATTTAAGATGTTCACCTTGGCAATGAAGGTGCGTGGATAAAATTCCTCTTTCTCCTTCCGCTGCTTTCAGAATTGCGGCCCCCGCTCCATCACCAAACAAGACTGCCGTATCTCTGCCTTCATCGGAAATATCCAATGCCGAAGACTGCACTTCGGCGCCCACAACCAGTACAGTTTTAGCAGTGCAGGAACGGATATACTGGTCGCCGATCGATAGTGCGTAAATGAATGCCGAGCATGCAGCTTTAATGTCAAATGCACCGACAGTTCTAAGACCCAGCCTGTCCTGAAGCTGTGCGCTGATCCCGGGGAAGAAATAATCCGATGTAATCGTGCCGACAATGACGAGATCTATTTCATCCGGAGAAATGCCAGCCATTTCCATCGCTCTGCGTGAAGCCGACTCAGCAAGGTCAGATGCCGTTTCGCCCTCTACCGCCCAGTGGCGTTCCTGAATTCCCGAGCGTGTTTGAATCCACTCATCGGAAGTATCCATCCACTCTTCCATGTGTGCGTTGGTTACAACATTTTCCGGGACGCAAGACCCTATGCCGATGATTTGGGATTTCATTTCAGGAATTATCTAAGAGTTGGTGTTTCTGGATTCAATAATTTACAGCAAAAATGATTAATCAGTTTAGGAAGAAGGACGAATATCTCGCACGTTCAACTGGATATCTCTTTGGTTATTCCATTCATTGATCTCCACAACAAATGCCAAGTCTACGGGATTGCCGGTAATAAGATCCTCATAATGTTCGGATAGATTGAATCCGACTGCATTGTATGCCGATCCATTTTGTTTAGCCGTAAACCGGATATGGCTACCGTCGCCTATCACTTTAGGTGGACCGGACACCTCAACCTGTTCGGCATAAAATTTTGGCCTCATGTTCCCCGGACCAAACGGGGCCAGCTTATCAAGGAATTCCATTAATCTCGGTGAAATATCATTCAGCTGCAGTTCTCCTTCGAGCGTTATTTCCGGTTTCAGTTCGGTGTCCGATAGCCATTCGTTTGCAACTTTCACAAATGCATTCCTGAAAAATTCTAATTTTTCTTCTTTTACGGTCAGTCCTGCTGCCATGGGATGTCCGCCGTATCCTTCAAGCTCTGATTTTACTTTTGTTAAAGCGCTGTAAAGATCCAATCCTTTGACACTTCTTGCGGATCCTGTTCCGATTGACTGATTGTTCACGGATATAACAATCGCCGGACGGTGAAATTCTTCTTTCAGTTTGGATGCAGCAATCCCTACCACACCGGGATGCCAATCAATTCCCCAGACGACAATTGCTTTATCATTTGCGAGGTCGATTTCCGCATTTACTTTCCGTATCGCGTCTTCCACCACCGCAGCCTGAATTTGCCGGCGGCGTTTGTTTTCTTCATCAAGTTCCCGTGCTAAA
This sequence comes from Fidelibacterota bacterium, assembly GCA_030746535.1. GTDB lineage: Bacteria > Fidelibacterota > Marinisomatia > Marinisomatales > TCS55 > JAAZYX01. The sequence goes on along the minus strand of JASLML010000005.1, from coordinate 4,833 downwards.
TCACGTGCGGTATTCTCATCATTTGTTGTAAGCAAATGAACGCTTCTGTTTGCGTCTCCCAGCCTTCCGGCGGCATTGATACGCGGAGCAACGCCAAAAACCAGCTGCCCGACGCTGGGTACTTTATCTGATAAATTTGCAAGGGCGAGGAGCTTGCTGAGTCCGACCGATGAAGGTGATTTCATTTGATTGAGCCCGAAAAAAACAAGCGATCTGTTTTCATCCCTTAGAGGAACTAAGTCTGCCGCTGTTCCGAGCGTAATCAATGATAGCAATCCTGAAATCTCATCAAATGATTTATCCACCTTTTTGGCAAGGGCTGAAATTAATTTAAACGCAACACCGCCACCGCACAGCCCTTTGAACGGATAAAAGCAATCTTGCCGCTTTGGATTAAGAACGGCATAAGCATCCGGCAAAGATTCTCCGGGAGTATGATGATCGGTAATAATGACATCAATCCCATGCGAATTGGCGTATGCAATTTCTTCGAATGCACTGATACCGCAATCACAAGTGATGATCAGATCCGCTTTGGATTCTACGGCGCAATCAATTCCTGTTGTTGATAAACCGTATCCTTCGGTCTCTCGATTTGGAATATAAGTAATCGGATTCCCGCCGACTGTTTGAAGCCCCAAGAAGAGCACCGCGGCACCCGTTGTTCCATCCACGTCATAATCTCCAAAGACAAGGATTGGTTTGCCTGATTTTATATTTGCGATGATACGATCTACGGCGATGTCCATATCTTTCATCAGAAAAGGATCGTGCAGTTGATCAAGTGATGGATTGAAAAACGGCTGCGCTTCTTTCAATGAAGTAAACCCGCGGTTCGCCAGAACCTTTGCAATGGTTTCGCTGCATTTGAATTCCTTTTGAAGATGTGAAACTGTCTCAGGATCGGGCTGAAGTATATTCCATTCCATACGGCACAAAGATACGCATTTGACTGGCGTGAAAGTTAGAAAAAAAGTGGAGTCGGCCGATAAGCCGAGTTCTGTCGTGGATGGCCATTCATCTGGACCTACCGTCACCGATAGGTTCGCGCGATCTACCCGCTCCTCGAGCAATGCGGACCACATTTCGGAGCTTACTTGATCTTGCACCGGGTAGGGTTTACCTAGCCCGCGGCATTGCTGCCGCGGCTGGTGGTCTTTTACACCACCGTTTCACCTGTATCCCGAAGATTCGGGATAGTCTGCTCTCTGCTGCACTTTCCATGCCCTCACGGACCCCTCGCGTTACGAGGCACCCTGTCCTGCGGTGCTCGGACTTTCCTCCCTTTCGATAAATCGAAAAGGCGGCCACCTAGCCGACTCCTATATCAAAAAGCGGCGGAAATTACACGTGCGGAAGGAAAAAGTTGAGTTGGTTTTTTATTCGGAAGATTCCCAGAAAAGGAACCTGTTGCAGACATAACAGTTTTCAACAATTTTACCTGACTTTATTTCGGCTACAATTTGGGGAGGAATTGCAGAACCGCATCCTCCGCAGGCACTTCCCAGTATCGCTACTACTACGAGCCCTTTTCTTGCCTGATAAATTCTATCATACCTTGACATGGTTGTCATATCAAGGTTTTCTGTTTTTTGACTTCTTTGTTTTTCTAGGGAATCTTTTTTCTCTGAGGATTCAGACATCATGCTTTCCAGCCGGGTTCGGCGTTCCGCTAGATCCTGAGTTAAGGATTCCAAATTTTCTTCCGCTTCTTTGGTATTATCCTCAAGTGAATCTTTTTCTTCACTTAATTCCAGCGTATTCATTTCAACAGAATTAAGCTGCTCTTTCAAATGATCAATTTCATGCTGGAGCGCATCATATTGTCTGTTGTTGGTAACGAGAAAAAGCTGGTCCTTGTACTTATCTATTTTTTCCTTGATCGCATTCATTTCCAGTGTATTCTTGTCAATTGCCATATCAATTTCTCTGGACCGTTCTTTACCTTCACTTACCGATTTTATTAATCGTTCCTCTTCGCTTTTTAAATCATTTACTTTTGTGGGCAAATCCCCTAACAATTCCTCTATTTCCTGAAGGTCCGAATCTAATCGCTGGATCTCTACCAGATCCTGAATATTGGTCATTTAATTTCTACCTTTCTTATAAAAACAAAAATGCACCGAATTCGGTGCATTGCAAACTGAGTTTTTCCCGGTATTATTTACAGGATGTACGCTTCGCCAATTCATGAGAAACGGCGCCCCTTTCCTGAAACGGGAATTAATTTTAATCTTATTTCTTTTCTGTGCATTGCAAATAAAGCCCTTAAATTTAAGGCAATATTTACATAGTGGAATAAAAATAAATCAGACACATTGCAGTTATAAAATAGTCTCTTTCAAAACAAATATAAAGATAACATGACAATAGAATCTAAAATCAGCGATAAATCTGCCCATATTGGTGTAGTTGGGCTTGGATACGTAGGACTTCCAGTAGCATGTGCATTTGCAGAATCCGGATTTACTGTTACAGGAATTGATGTCAATAATGATATTGTTCACACATTGAACAGCGGAAAAAGTCATATTGGTGACGTACCCGATGATAGGTTAGCAGTTTTATTAAAAGAAAAGAGTTTTTCAGCCAGAACAGAATATTCCTGCATAAGTCAGCTTGATGTTGTCATTATTTGTGTGCCGACTCCATTGAACAAGGTAAAAGACCCTGATGTATCTTTTATCATTACCGTTACAGAAGAGATGGCGCCGTATATTCATCAGGAATTGCTCGTAGTTTTAGAAAGTACCACGTACCCCGGAACAACGCGGGAACTTGTCATGGAAACCATCGAAAAGTCCGGGAAAAAAGTTGGTGAAGATATTCATCTCTGTTATTCGCCGGAACGTATTGACCCCGGCAACAATGCCTATACGATTAAAAATACACCAAAAGTTGTTGGAGGAATTACAGATGATTGCACTCGTCTTGGATCTATTCTTTACGGAAATATAGCGGATAATGTGGTGCCGGTATCATCGCCTGAGGCTGCAGAAATGGTAAAATTATTAGAGAATACTTTTCGATCCATAAATATCGGTCTTGCGAATGAAGTCGCCATCATGTGCGAAAAACTCGGTGTGGACGTTTGGGAGGTGATTGAGGCGGCAGCGACAAAGCCATTTGGGTTTATGAAATTCACTCCAGGGCCTGGGCTCGGCGGACACTGCATTCCGATCGATCCGCAATATCTTGCATGGAAAATGCGTGCATTGGATTACAGAGCAAAATTCATTGATCTGGCACAGGATGTTAACACCCATATGCCGCATCATGTGGTAGAACTGGTCACCGATGGGTTGAATCTTCAGGGGCAGGCTCTCAATGGAAGTAAAATTTTATTATGCGGAGTTGCCTATAAAAAAGACATTAATGACATAAGGGAATCTCCCGCGCTGGACGTGATGAAACTGTTGGAAGAAGACGGCGCAGAGGTAGAATATTATGACCCAAATGTCAGTGAAATTTCCTGGAATGGCGATACAAAACCCGGATTGAAAAATTTATCCGCTGAAACAGTAACATCATTTCAGGCGGTAATAATTTTGGCTGACCACTCGAATGTGGATTATCCGCTTATTTCAGACAATGCCGATTTAATTATCGACACGCGGAATGTTTATTCCGATATAAATGCCGAGAATATCATTCGTCTTGGAGTCGGGAGGAAGAAATAGAATGTCATTGCGAAGGAGGGACGACTGAAGCAATCCCCTGCCATTCGTTTCTTTCGGAGATTAGTGAATAAATAGGTGTAAGGGGATCGCGTCACCGCCAGACGGCGATTCGCGATGACAGTTGATGGGTTTGGGTTTACATCATGTTGGGGGATTGCCGCGCTACGCTCGCAATGACAGGGTTGTTGTTATCATTCCTCGAACCAATTTTCAGATAAGTCCCTCCATTCAGGATTGGCATTTTCGATCAATCGGATTTTATTTGCTCTTGACCCAGCCTTAATCCTCTTTTCCTCTTCAAGTGCAGTATGTACATCATTAGTTTCCGCATACCATACTAACTTATTGCAATTATACCTTGATGTGAAAGATGCGGCATCTGTTTTGTTTTTATGCTGCCAGACTCTGGACTCGAGAGCGCTTGTTACTCCTGTATAAATGACCGTATTCCATTTATTTGACATCATGTACACATAATACGATTTCTGGTTCATGGAAAAATATAATGATTATTGCCGGGAAATCAGAGAAAGGCGTTTTGTTATACTTTAACAAATAATGTCATTGCGAAGGAGGTACGACTGAAGCAATCCCCTGCCATTCGTTTCTTTTGGGGATTTGTGGTAAATCATTCGTTGGGGGATTGCCACGCTGCGCTCGCAATGACAAATCTAATTTGATGCAAATACTTTTGTTAAAGAAATAAAAAACTATATGTCATTGCGAAGGAGGTACGACTGAAGCAATCCCCTTCCGTTCGTTTCTTTCGGAGAGTTGTGGTAAAACTGGTGTAAGGGGATCGCGTCACCGCCAGCCGGCGGTTCGCGATGACAGTTGATGGGTTTGGGTTTACATCATGTTGGGGGATTGCCGCGCTACGCTCGCAATGACAGGGAGTGGTGATTGGAGTGACAGATTAGGTGTGCTTAATCGCTCAGATAATTCCCAGAGAAGAAATCATTTGAAATTATTTTGGCTTCTGCCGGCTAATCCCGGCGGACGAAAATTATATGAGAATCCAAGTGTAAAGGATGTTTTTTGAATATCCTTTGTCGCATTCGGGTTTAAAGGGTCAAATCCCGCATTCTTCCAGTCAAGAAAGCCCAAACCAAAAAACACTAATAATTCAGGTTTCCACATTGTCTTTATAAAC